>JBLYYN010000157.1:0-22467 GCA_048550535.1 Gammaproteobacteria bacterium | reverse complement strand
CTGGGTCAAGGCGAGGCATCACCGCTCTCAGCGCGAGCCTGGAGGCGATGCATGAGCTGGTCGAAAATACCCTGGCTCATCTCGATCCGATGGATAGCTTAGGCCTGGCGATTCTTCGGCATCGCTTCGAGACAATGCGTGGTGAATTTGAAACACTCGGCTTAGACGCCAAACAGGCGCAGCAACGAATGCGAGCATATCTCGATCGAAACACAGATGCGCTTTCCAGTGAATCGGCAGAGGGGCGTAAAGTAGCAGCGGCAGAATCCCGGGATTATGCTCAGGATGCCATTCTGCTGGCAATGATTGCATTGCAGGAAGCTGAGCTTGCAACTTTAGCGGCTATTCTGAATAAGCTCGAGGCCGATCAGCCAGGCTCGAGCGAGTAAAGTGGTTTAGTACTACGGGTTTCTATTTTGCCTGTCTCAGCGGTTAACGATTACATGGCCAGCTGTTTCGATTATTGCAAGGCCTGCAGAAGGGGGCTGCCAGTACCTGCCTTCTAAGCCATGTCTTGATCACGAACAAGCCCGTAAGCCAGAATCATCATATACTTAATCAGAGGCTCCCTAGATCTGAAAATGTCAGGAGCTAGTTTGCATCGTGTTGTAGGTTGCTTTGAAGATCAAACATAGCCTGCTGGCTCACTTTTATTAGACCGAGTTCTGCCGGACGATCAAGATCGACAATAAGTGTTATAAGTGCTGAGAAAGCCAGCACTGCCGGGATGACTTGAATTAATCGACGCGTCTTCGCGAGTCCACCCTGAGATCCCATGGTTACCATACTGAACGCCGTAATCGCATAAAGCGTAAGCCAGATATTGCGTGGTATTCGTTCATGTAAAACCGCGGCAATTCGTTTCTCGTGGATATCAATAATGTCGTTAATCGATTGAACCGGCAATATACTAAGCTTGGATGGGTTCTCTTTTGCCGCCGACACAACCTGGTTCCATAGTAGTTGCTGTAATTCGAGCGATCTGTTTATCGCCTTGTCTCGTTTGGCTTTCTCGATACCTGCCAGACGCATATCCACATATTCACGCAATAAGCGTTTCACTTCTGTTTGTTGTGGTTGAGCAAGCAAGTCGGCGCGCAGGTACGCCGTATAGATTGCGTTGACTTCGTCAAGGAGAGTTTGTTTGCGATGCTCAAATCTTGAAGCCGTCATACTGAACGTGAGTGCCAGTACAAAAGCCATCATTGCGAGTACACCGCCCATTATCCCCCCATGGGTGGTATCGTCCTTAGTCTGATAATACGAGCGTGCATACTTGCCGCTTTGATAGCCGATCTCAAAAGCAATTAAGATGAAGACGATGGTGCCGACATACACAAAAATTATTGATAGTGAATCAAGCAGCTCTGGTCCCATATGATTCTCATTTATGTCTGTATACTAATATTATGGCACAGGTGTGTTTCATAGTGCATCAATCTGGAACCCATTGTAAGGCATATACTCATGGATTCTTCTCCATCGTATTATGATTTCCTAACCCGAACGTTGTTTTACCCGACATTCAGGTTAGTATATGCATAACGGCGAAAGCACCGGAAATAAAAACCAATCTATCAGTGTAATGCGTGCTAACATCGCTGCTGACCAGTTGGCGACGCGCGCTTTTCTTATGCTTGCCTGACATGCAATTCAGTTCAAAATCTTTTACTTAAAACTTTTCCATTCATTCATCCAGCACCTCAGAAAGCACTGTGCCAATAGCACCGGATGGAGGTTTTACATTAAGATAGGCGGCCAGTGTCGGCGCAATATCATAGGGCGTAATTGCGCGATTTATCTTTGCATCTGACAAACCTACTCCAGCAAACATGACCGGTACGTAGGTGTCGTAGCGCCATGGCGAGCCATGGGTAGAAGCTACGGTCAAACCGTCGAAGTCGTTGATAAACACATTGGGTTCGAACACCAGGTAAATATCGCCGGAACGTTTGGGATGGAAGTTACGTAATATCGAACGTGTCATCAGGGTATCCGGCAGGCTGTCGCTGCCTAGCGCAGAACTGGATACGGCATAGGCTACGCCCTTGAATTTCAGCAACTCTGTAGCGACGGCTTTTTCTACGGCTGCCTGATCCAGCCCTTTTTTAGCGATCAGCTTATGGTTGAGATATACATAGGGCTGAAAATAGGCCTCGATCAGTTCCTCGCCAAGCCCGAACTGTTTCTTCAGTGCGGTAATGGCCGGAGCTTTGTCCAGGTTTTGGGTATCGAAATAATGGGCTTTGTCGATACCATGTTCGTGCAAATGCCCCGGTACTTCGGGCTGTCCGTGATCGGCAGAGAGTACGATCAAGGTATTTTTCAAACCGACCTTATCATCCAGATAAGCAAACAAATCCGCCAGGGTACGGTCGAGGTGGGCCAGGTTGTCTTCAGACTCCAGGCTGGAAGCGCCAAAGATGTGGCCGATATAGTCGGTGGATGAAAAGCTGATGGCCAGATAATCCGGAATGCTATCCTGGCCAAGCTGCTCCTTGTCCATCAGGGTCTTGGCAAAATCCAGGGTCAGCTCATCACCGGCAGGACCCAGCGTCAGGCGGGTGGTGAAGTATTTGTCCTCGGCAGTGCCATAGGCATGGGGAAAAGTTCGACCGAAGCCTGGAAAGTCGGTTTCATAATCACGGTCATCGGCGGAACTGAACAGATATTTCGATGGCTGATACAGCAGTTCCCAGGACTTGCCGGCGTAGTTTAATGCAGGCTGGCGGGCGTTCCAGTCATTCACCCAGTCAGGATACTGTTGATAATAGTATGTACTGGTGACGAACTCACCACTGGCTTTGGAAAACCAGAATGCCTTACCGGCATGGCCCGCCATAGAAACAGCACCACGGTCTTTTACCGAGACGGCAAAGATTTTCGAGTGCCCGGCAAAATGCACGGCCATTTCGTCGCTGAAGGTAGAAGTCAGAATGTTATTGGGAGAACGTCCATCCCCCCTGGCCGTTCTTTGGGTAGGATCGATCTCGGTGTTTTTATCAACATCGGCATCGGCACTGAGCAGGTGGTAGTTAGCGTCTTCTATGTTATAAACCAGCCGGCCCTGTTCGCGGTCGAACCAGACATTGGCCACCATACCGTGGGCCGCAGGCACGGTGCCGGTGGCCAGCGATGCATGTCCCACAATCGTCTCCGTGTTGGCATGCTGATAATGGGCATTGCGGTAGTAGACACCCTTGTCCATCAGATAACGAAAACCACCTTTGCCCAGTACATTGGCGAAGCGCTCCGGCAGGTCACCTCGCAAGGCATCGACAGTAATTTGCACTACAAGTTTCGGCTGTTTGCTGGCCCAGGCGGAATTTCCCGGTAGCAGAAGTGCTGTCAAAATAAATAGTAAAGCCGCTGCTATTGGCAGGGCAATGCTTTTAAGCAGGGAGTGCTGTATCCAGTTATTCATTTATGTTAACTCCAGTGAGAATGGGTGGTGCCAAGTTTATTGAACCCATTTAATGCCCAATACAGTTCATTCATACTTTGTCTCCTGGAACATAATCTAATCATCCAGAAGGCAGATAATATATTGAAGCTAAATATTAATCATAAACCATAAACAAATCACGCGTTCATAGCTTAATTAATCTAAGCAATGTGCGTGCAGCGAAAAGTTTACCGCCATAAGTAGCCATTTCATCTTAAAAATGCATTTTGGTATAAATCATCAGGCCACTGTAATTAATCTTTAATTCACCCAAAAACTCATCGTCATCGGACATTAGTTTGAAGCGCGTGTAATTATAGCCAATACCAAAGCCAACATTTCTGAATGTATTATGCTCTATTGAAACAATGATATCTGCCAGGCGGCCTTTGTAATGGTCGTATTCGATAGCAAACAGTTCAGCGCTACTGCGTAGCCACCACTGATGGCTGATCGCCCATGTTCCTCTCAGGCCAATCACCGGTAGTGGTGCGACCAGGTCTGCCTTTTCTTCTACACCGCCAGTACCTGTCTGCTTTAATGTGATTTCATAATCCTGGATGAAAAGACCTGCACTGACTCCCAGGTCCAGAGTTGAGTTACTGACAAATGAATAGGTGTAGGCCAGCTTAAGTACTTTGAAATTAAAATCACTGTCAATAGTAGTATTGATGACAAATATTTCATCCCCGTACTGAATAGTCTTGTCGATAAGATTAGAGGATTTGCGAGTCAAATCATAGTAGGTTGAATCCAGGCGATGATGCTGATTGAATCGAAAGTGAAAATCCAGCCTGGAAGCAGTTGTTTTCTTTTCCATGCCTAAATCATCCTCAGCACTGATCTGCGTGCCCGCACCCAGGGCTTTAGAATCGATACGAATTTTAGTATTGCGACCGGGTAGAAATCCGCCAAGATTAAAGTTCACACGATCACGTTGCCAGAAAGCATCATCTGCATTAGTGGCATACATCATTGAAATGTTTGTGCACATCAGTATTGCTGAAAGAGAGGTAGTAAACAAAAAATTTTTCATCAGGCTTTTCATGAAAATGTAACACGGCCAGCAGAATAGCATGAAAAATGATCGGAGCTTCCTTTGTCGTCCTTATCAGTCAGATTGAAATGTTTGGTTTCGCTTATAAAAAGCTCTCAATCACAAAAACAGACCAGAATCCAGCTACAAATCGTTGCCATAAGCTTGTATCTGGCTCAACATTATAGCGGACGGTTTTTCCATCGCTTCGCCCGATCCATTGTAATCTATGTTCATCAAAGTCCACACCTGCTTCATCTGCTGGCGTGGTGATGAGTTTCAGGCGGTAGGCATTATTGGTGACAATATCATCAAATTTTTTGGCCATGGTTTCAGCCAGTTCATAGTTTTCAAACAAAACGCCCATTTCGGTGTTTAGCGCTATGGAACGCGGGTCAAGATTGAAGGAGCCCACAAACATGGCTTTCCTGTCCAGGCCAAAGGTCTTGGCATGCAGGCTGGCATAGGAAGAGCCTGTCCACTTTTTATTACGGCCTTTAACGGGCGCTAATGTATTTTTAAATTCGTATAACTCAACGCCTCGCTTTAGCAGATCAACTCGATAGCGCATATAACCCGCATGCACTACGCCAACATCGTTAGCCGCTAGCGAATTGGTTAGAATGCGAACACGAATACCTCTCTCAACCGTCTGGCCAAGTGTCTCGACTAATCTTTTTCCGGGAACAAAATAGGGTGAGACGATAATAATTTCTTTGTTTGCTTTATTGATATAACTGGATAGCTTAGGTGCCAGATGTGTGTCGCCGTTAATTTCAGTGGCATCGACCTTGCTGGGTGCATCATATATTAGTACCGCCTTTCCCCAGTAGAATTTCATTGTTCTTTGTTCTAATTGTTTTAATATTTCTGAATGTTGAAGTGCCTCCACATAAGGGTCTGCCTTTGCATCATTGACTGTTTGTTTAAACTCATTTCTGGCCTTCAATAAGGCATCTTTGGTTATGGTCTTGCCTTTGCCAAAGGCCTTGACAGGTATCACCCATTGACTGTTCCAGTATTCATCAAACATGGTGGATACATCCTTGACGATAGGACCTATGGATAATGCATCGAGATCAGAGAACTCTGCATGGCTGGTGGCACCAAAATATTCATTACCAATATTGCGACCTCCGACAATGGTCACCTGGTTATCTGCCGTCATTGATTTGTTGTGCATGCGACGGTTAACTCTCCGTAGATCTGACACGAATCCAACGGCCCGGCTACCCCGATGGGCAAATGGATTGTAAAGCCGAATTTCAATATTGGCATGGGCATCCAGTAGTTTGAGTCCATGCTCTTTGTCCCTGGTGTCCAGGTCATCCAGTAACAAGCGCACTCGCACACCACGATCCGCCGCCGCAAGCAGTCGATCAACGAGTAACTTGCCTGTGGTATCCTGGTTCCAGATGTAATACTGGATATCGAGACTGCGTTCTGCTAATTCAATCAGTGCTACCCGAGCGATGAAGGCATCCATTCCCGATGACAGCATGTAAAAGCCGGACTTGTCAGGGTGTTTGGCGGCCACGGGCATTATTTTTTTTGCAAGATGAGTATTGTTTGTATTCATAACTACGTAGGATGGTAATTGCTCGTAGTCTGTTGGCAAAGACGCACAAGCATTTAAAGTTAACAATAGCACGATACTAAATGCTATTGATAATCGGTGATGATAACTGGATATTTTGTTTTTTCGGGAGCTCATAGCTTATTCGTATTCCAGGGAAGCAACCAGGATGTGGCTGTTGTTTTTAATCAGCTTATATAACTTAAGGAGCCTCTGATTAATTCATAATATGTCATCCCGACTGAAAAGGACGACTGCGTGGACGCAGGAGGTAGAGTAGCGCAGGATGCGGTTACCGAGGGATCTTAAGTGCTTGATATTAATGTAACTATTAAAATTGAGATTTCTCGACAATAGCTCCTGCATTGTTCTCGGTCTCCGTTCCTCGGCTCTGGCTTCCTCGACAACTGAGTCTTTTCGGACTATCCATGCCCTCTTAAGACACTTGTTCATCCATAAACATCGTCCTGCGTTGCTCTACTACACCACATGTGGTTATGCTTCACTCTACCTCCTCAATCCATTTAGTCGTGACTCGACTCTCGATCACTGCTCCAGGCGTGATTCTACCTCCTATGTCCATATAGTCGTACCGATTCCTTCCTTGGAATCGTACCTTCACCCATACCCACAGGGCATAAATCCATGGGCTCGTCTCTATGGTCGAAATGACAAATTAATCAGAGGCTCCTTAAAGTGTCAACATCAGTGACAGCTCGGTATAGGTATCTGAGCAATCGTTAATAGCCGTATCCGTACAGTCCTGGAATTCTGAATTGACTACGCCGAATCCAAAATAAGCTCTGTCACCTGTGGGGATGTAAATGCCCATTCGGTAACCAATTGATTCGCTATCTGAATAATCTGAAATATAGCTATGGCTATAAAATACACCCAGATAAGGGCTGATCGAGGGAGTCTGGAAGACATACTGCAAGGTCGGTGTTATTTCATAGATTGAGGGATCACCGCCGAACCACACATCCGCATCCAGGCCAATTTCAAAGCCATCCGCAAAATAGTAGCCGCCGCCCACACCAATAATAAGATAATCCTCTCTCAGAAACTGGCCACTGGCCAGAGCCAGCGAGACCCGGCTGCTACCTTGATTAAATGGTCCTGCAAAAACGTTCGATGAAATTAATATTGAGCACAGGCCGGCTAGCGTTATCAGAAATCGGTGTTGACTTGTCATTCGTATGCATCCAGGTCGTTGTTTTGATCATTCGTGGTTGTCCATTACCAGTTCTGTAACAGGCATTGAGTTTGTGATCATGTAAAACACAGTTTAAGTGCCACATATGAGGAAATCAATATAACTGTTTATTTCAGTTTTTATCAGCGAATTCCCTTCAAAAACATGCTGCAAGTTGTGTTTTTTTATCGCTTGTCATGTTAACTGGCAAGGTCAGTAGAGCTATGGTAGACGGCTATACAAGCCTGTTTTCAATGTTGGCGTACAGAGATCAATCATTGGCGCCGGCTGATTAACGGTTTTTTGTGTTCGGCATTATCTTGATACCTGAGAGCAATTAATTACCGTCACTATCAGGAGGATTTCAAGATGCGTTCTTCACATGCTCAAGTTACTATGCAGCGGACTTTAAAATACAGCATATCCTATGTGGGCACAGGACTACATACCGGCGCTAAAACAATTATGACTATAAAACCGGCCGAGGAAAATTGCGGCATAGTCTTTGTTCGAAAAGATATTCATTTTATTGATAATCAAGTGCCGGCACGTTGGTATAATGTGGTGGATACCACTATGTCTACGACTCTGTCCAACCAGGACGATGTAACGGTAGCCACGGTAGAGCATCTTATGGCGGCCCTGTTAGGCTGTGGCGTGGATAATGCCATTATAGAACTGGACGGGCCTGAAGTGCCTATTATGGATGGTAGTGCCATGCCCTTTGTGTCAGTGATAGAAAAAACCGGCACCGTCGATCAGTCAGTGCGCAGAAAAGCCATATGGATACACCGTCCCACGGAAGTTCGCCATGGTGAAAAGTATGCGATTTTAATGCCTTCTGATCTGCCACGGATTACAGTTGAAATTAATTTCCCGAATTCAGCTATTGGTTCTCAAACTTACAGTATGGCATTGATCAATGAGGCTTTTCGTAATGATGTATCAAGAGCGCGCACCTTTGGTTTTAAATCGGATATTAAACAGTTAAAACATCAGGGGCTGGCAAAAGGAGGTACATTAAATAATGCCATACTGGTTGATGGCGAACGAATTGTGAATCAGGAGGGATTAAGATTCGAGGACGAATTCGTTCGGCATAAAGTTCTGGATGCTATGGGTGACCTGGCTCTGGTGGGTGTACCTATCATAGGGCATTTTTATGCTTACAAACCGGGTCATAAGTTAAATAACGCACTAATAAAACAGTTAATGCAAATACCGGATGGTTGGTCCTATGTTTCTATTGATGATATTCACTCCCTGATTGGACCAGAGGAGAAAAAGAAAAAATATTCCGGTAAGCCATTTAGTATGAAGACAGCTTAAACGATCTCTATATAATGGATAGGCATTTGGGCCTGGCTACTATCGATTAACTGATTTATTTGTATCCTGTTTGTTAAAAGGGGGCCGTTATGGCTCCCTGGATCAAATCCCCTAAACAGCTAAATAGTCCGCATGAGTTTGCTATAGCAACAGTGAATATCCCAGGCCTATCGCAGCACTTGCGGCAATTACAGATACAATGCCAATTTTGTATCTAAACAAAGCAATAAAGGCCGCCAGGCCTATCAAGGCTGAAAACCATTCAAATGTTCCTTCGAATCCCTGGGGCCAGAGTACGTGATATGCAAAAAACACTGCCAGGTTCAGTATCACTCCTACTACAGCAGCGGTGATACCGGTTAATGGCGCGGTAAATTTGACATCATTTCGGGTCGCTTCGACCGATGGGCCTCCGATCAGGATAAACAGAAAGGAAGGTAAAAAGGTGAACAATGTGGCTATGCCAGCGCCTGCAGCGCCGGCTAATGGCAACATGTCAGGACCAAAAATCTCCCTGGTCCAGCCGCCAACAAAGCCGACGAATGCCACCACCATGATCAGTGGGCCCGGTGTGGTTTCGCCCAGGGCCAGGCCATCGATCATTTGTGTTCCAGTTAACCAGGCATATTGCTCGACACCACCCTGGTAGACATAGGGTAATACGGCATAGGCGCCACCGAAGGTGACCAGGGCGGCTTTGGTGAAAAACCAGCCCATCTGAGTGAGTGTGGCTTGCCAGCCATAGGCCGCCGTAAGGCCGGCTAATACACTGGCCCAGATTAAAAGCCCGATCAGGGCAAATGCAATGAGCCGGTTCCAGTTAAATCGTGTATGTTTTGGTGCGGGAGTATCATCATCAATCAGCGCCGGCCCATAGCTGTTTATCGAACCTGCATGATGACCGCCGGCCCTGAATTTATCGGGCGCAAAGCGTGAACCCGCGTAAGCGATGATTCCTGCAAACAGCACTATGTAGGGGAAAGGCACATGAAAAACAAAAATGGCAATAAAGGCCAGGCCAGCCATGGCACGAAGCACATGATTCTTTAATGCTTTTGAACCGATTCGATAAGCCGCAAAAACTACAATTGCCGTCACGGCAGGTTTAATGCCATACAAAATTCCCGCTACTACCGGCACATCACCGTAAGCCAGGTAGATCCAGGTCAGGCTAATGAGAATAAACAGTGACGGCAGTACAAACATGACGCCGGCGACAATGCCTCCCCAGGCGCCGTGCATTAACCAGCCAATATAGGTGGCCAGCTGCTGAGCTTCCGGCCCTGGAAGCACCATGGTGTAATTGAGGGCATGTAAAAAGCGATGCTCGGAAATCCACCGCCGTTTCTCCACCAGTTCCTGGTGCATCATACTGATTTGGCCTGCGGGCCCGCCAAAACTGATAAACCCCAGTTTAAGCCAGTACATAAATGCATCCCGGAAAGATACAGGGCCCGGTCGTTGGGTAGTGTTTTGATCAGGCGTTGACAATTGCATTTACTCCTGCGAATAGGGGGGGGGGCTGAATAAAAATTCATCTGTTCCGTGAATATGTGCCTGATTCAGGTTTGCAAAAACTGTTCAATAAGGCTGGAAAGTGTCTCGTTTAAATGTTCCTCGAATTGATCCAGGTTTTTGTCAAACATGGCCAGATATTTTTGCGCCTGATCCTGGCTCAAAATTTTATTGTTTATTTTGTACTGAATTTCGGCTAATAATTTATCATGTCTTGGGATCAGTACCCAGTGTATAAAATCTGCATCAATAGATTCGATCTGCTTTTGCGCAAATCGACAGAACTCATCGATATGTTGTTTACCATCTGGGCCCAGGCAGCCTGGCTCAATTCTAAATTCAAGCCTTAGTTTTTTATCTTTCGCCAGGGGCAATTGGATAGTCATAGACTGGGGGCATTCTAATTAATAGATATGTGTTTTAATGGCTTCTGGGGTTTAAGCTTGCCCATCATTTATGTAACACAATACGATAATGCGCCTGGCCGCTCCTGAGTCTTTTAATGGCCTCATTGACGTCATCAAAGCTGAACTTTTCAATCACAGGTTTGATGTTGTGTAGTTTGGCAAAGTTAAGCATTTTGGCAATGCTTGAAGGGCTGCCGACAGGTGAGCCGGAAATCGAACGTTGTGCCATGATGAGTGAAAATACATTGATATCCAGTGGGTCCAGGGTGGCACCCACAAAGTGTAAACGACCACGGCTTTTTAGCGTGCCGAGGTAGAGGTTCCAGTCCAGCTTGACGTTAACGGTGGATAGAACCAGGTCAAAACGACCGGCCGCAGCTTCGATTTCGTTTTCATCCCGTGAGTTCAGGGTATGGTGAGCCCCCAGGCTCAGGGCTTCGATTTTTTTATTTTCGCTGGAGGTAAATGCTGTTATTTCACAGCCCCATGCATTGAGGAACTGCAGGGCCATGTGGCCGAGGCCGCCGATACCAATCACCGCCACCTTGTCCGTGGGTTTGATATCAAACTGTAGCAGGGGGTTAAAAACGGTAATACCACCACAAAACAGTGGGCCCGCCGATTCAAGATCAATACCCTCGGGAATGGGCACCACACTGTTGGCCTCGGCCCGTACTTTATCGGCAAAGCCGCCATGATGTCCAACGATGGTCGCTGTCGAATTGGCGCACAGGTTATGGTCGCCCGAGTGACAGGGGTCGCATTCGTTACAGTAGCCGGCATGCCAGCCAAGGCCCACTGTTTGACCCAGGGTTAAATGCTTAACCTTGTCACCAACCGCGGCAATGGTGCCCACCACTTCGTGACCGGGAACCACGGGATATTGGGTCATGCCCCAGTCATTGTCTATGACACTCAAATCGCTATGGCAGATACCACAATACTGAACATCAATTTCTACCTCATGGGGATTGAGCTCACCCGGATCATATTCGAAGGGTTTGAGCTCACCCCTGGCTTCGAAAGCGGCATAGGCTTTTATCATCTGAATTTCCTTTATTAAGAGTTTTTCAGGGATTAATGAATTGATCTTATACTGCTGATGCTTGTGGTTGTGATATCACCAGGCTCGAATTTAGCAAGCCCATGTTCTTATGGCAATGATAATATAACTGCATCTGTCTTGACTGATCAGAGGTTTGATAGCTGCTAAGCTTTAACAGGAAACTAATTAATCAGCTAGTTGAAGTGCAGTCTGCGGAGTGAGCGGTTGATCCTTACATGCTAGTGATGCCAATATTTCTAAGGCACGATACTAACCGAAGTTATTTCCGAGTATCCCTTGAGTTCACATTTTCCGCTAACGTAGACTCGGACCTTTTTTCCTGAGCTAATTGCCTCTAACAGGGTGCGGAATATCTGTTCTGAACCAGGGGCGTTATAGTCATGATAAAAAGTGTCTTTATTCTTGCAGTCGCTGGGGTTTTCAGGGGCCTTCAATTTGACCAGAAAACGGCCATGGCTGGTTGGCGTGAGCTCTGCCACTGGTACATAATCTGTCCAGCCTGATGTGGCCAGCGCAGTCATGGGTATCGATGTAAGTGCAGCCAGGTATCCCAAATATCTCAATTTTTTTTTCATATAAATATTCCGCAGGACATCAGATTTTTGTGTTTAGTGCTGCATAGTATATATGATTGAATCGATTCAGAGCTTCCCTGGGGAAGCTCTGAATAAGTCTGCTTGAGTTTAGGCTGTGATAAAAGTGATTAGATTTTTCACGAAGTGAGGCGGAATAGTCATTCTATTGCAACGAACTTCGGGGAAAACCTGGACGCTTTTAGCCAGCGTAAAACAATCACGACTTGATCAGAGCTTCCCTAGATGTTCCTGTTTAACCGCTATCAGTACTGAGGAATCGTTATGCAGCTTATCGGTGGACGATTTACAGCACTTGCATGATTCTATATCAAAATTATTGCATTGCATCCTTCTCGCACATGCCGTAAGGCACAAATTCCATATGCAGGCCTTTGAGGTGCAGTTTAAACATCGCACATCTGCGGCACACAATTTTCCTTTGTTGAACAGTGATTCAAGTTTTTCAATACTGATTTCAAGCTGCACCACATCCTGTTCCTGCTCATAGTAGGGTGATTTCATGGTGTGGCTTTCCGAACTGGGCCAGATGCGGCAGAACGTTTATGTTTAGGGCAATGAGTGCAATTACCGTTGCAGCTATCGCTCTTGGTAGTTTCAGTAGGAGGTTCCTCGATTACAGTTATCTGATTGATTTTTAGTTTATTTTTACTGTTGCAAGTCATTATCCTGGCTCCAGGTTTTTTATTGGAGCTCTAAATGTAAATGAGAATCATTATCATTGCAAGCAAGTTTGCTTTTTATGGGCTTTTTCAGGTGTTCCGGGATTTTCGCTCAAATAATTAACCACCATCAATTTTCTTGACCTATCCTGCTAGGGGATTATTCAATGGTCTCAATCAAACCCCAATCCTTTGCTTCTTTTGGTTTAAGCTGCTTTACTACTCGGCAAATTACAAGAATTAAATACATCAATGCCCGACATCATCTCAAGCCTGGTGCCTTTGTTTTTGCTGTTTATTCTGGGAGTGTTTCTCAGAAAGCTTAATTTCACTACGGTGGAGCAGGGCGCATTCCTGCTTAAACTGGTTACCTTTGTCGGCCTGCCGGCACTGATTGTGGTCGCCATTGCCAAAGTTGAGTTGACGCCGGAAAAAATTTATCTCCCCCTGATCAGTGTGCTGGTTATTTTGAGTTGTATGGCGGCGGCATTACTGTATTTTCGATTGCGTGACATACCTGCACAAACCCGAGGGGCTATCCTGATCAGCACCATGATCATGAACGGTGTGTTCATGTTTGCCATTATTCTGGGCGGTTTTGGTGAAGCCGCATTCGCCG
The DNA here is from genome assembly GCA_048550535.1 of Gammaproteobacteria bacterium. Classification (GTDB taxonomy): domain Bacteria; phylum Pseudomonadota; class Gammaproteobacteria; order SZUA-229; family SZUA-229; genus CBDULX01. The sequence goes on along the minus strand of JBLYYN010000157.1, from coordinate 9,024 downwards.
ACGCGGTACTGTTTGATTTTGGTAACGCCATCATGGTGTCCACGATTACTTACTTGATGGCTTTTCGCTATAGTCACGAGCACCATGCTTCGGTGCTTTCCAGGCTGTCGAAGTCCACCCTGTTCTGGGCGGTGGTGGTTGGCCTGGGTTTAAATCTGCTGGCCATTCCACTACCTGCGGTGATTCAGGGGTTTCTGGTGCCGATTGGCAATATCACAGTGCCCCTCATCCTGATCGGCCTGGGCATACTGTTCAGGCCCAGGGCGGAACACCTGGAGCTATTGGCGCCAACCCTGTTTATCCGCATGGCCATTGGCATGGCCGTGGGTACCTTGCTGGCCATTGTGTTAGGGCTGGAAGGCACGACCTTTATTGTTGTGAGCCTCTGTGCCGGCGCACCCATCGGCTTCAACGCACTGTCTTTTGCCTCGGTGGCAAAGCTGGACGTGGAGTTTACCTCCAGTGCTATTTCGTCGTCGGTGATCGTGGGGATGGTCCTTATCCCCATCTACATATTTTTGTATGAGGTGCTGGCCTGACAGGTGCATTCATGCCTTAGTGTCAGTCACTATACCTCCTAGAAGGGATAGCTCGGGGCGGTGTCCTTGATGGTGACCCATTGCCATTGGGTAAACTCGTCCCAGTTAGACGGGCCGCCGACGCGAGTACCATTACCCGAGGCGCCGCGACCGCCAAACGGGATGTGTGGTTCATCGTGTACGGTCTGGTCGTTAATGTGTAACAGCCCCGTATTCAGCCGATTGCCGATGGCCAGTGCTCGTTGCACCGAGGGCGATATGACCGCAGCGGACAGGCCATATTCGGTCTGATTGGCCAGCTGGATGGCTTCTTCGTCGTTGGCGAAGGATACCACCGAGGCCACCGGGCCGAAGATCTCTTCATCGAAGGCGCGCATACCGGGTTTAACCCCGCTGAGTACCGTAGGCTGGTAGAATAGCTGTTCATAGCTGCCGCCGGCTTTCAGCTCTGCGCCTGCGGTCACCGAGTCCTGCACCACACTGTGAATATGCTGCAGCTGAGATTCATTGATAATCGGCCCGAGCGCCACGGTCCCGCTCATGGGGTCCCCCACCGGTAAGTGATTGGCTTTCTCCACCAGTCGTTCGACCAAGGCTTCGACGATGTCTTCATGGGCCAGGATACGACCGGTGGCCATGCAGATCTGGCCCTGATGTAACCAGGCACCAAAGGCGGCATTGGAGGCTGCTACATCGAGATCGGCGTCTTCCAGTACAATCAGCGAATTTTTACCGCCCAGCTCCAGCGAAACTTTTTTCAGGTGCTTGCCACAAAGTTCACCCACGCGACGCCCTACTGTGGTGGAGCCGGTAAAGGCAATCATTGCGATATTGGGATCACTGCACATGGCTTCGCCCACGTCTGCCCCACCCGGCAATACATGTAACGCACCTTGTGGTAAGCCAGCCAGTTCGAGAATTCGGGCGATCAGAATACCACCAGAGATCGCGGTCTGATTATCGGGTTTCAGCACCACGGTATTGCCAGTAGCCAGCGCCGGCGACACGGCGCGGATGGCCAGAATCAGGGGGAAATTAAACGGTGCGATGACACCGACCACACCGTGTGGCAGGCGCCGGGCAAAACTCATGCGTCCCGGATTGGTGGGCAACATCAGTCCATTCGGTTCGCCCAGCATAGCGGCGGAAGCATTCAAAATGCCTGCAGCCATCTTCAGTTCCACATCGGCTTTGGGCCGAATGGCGCCGGTCTCACGCATCAGCCAGCTGGCCAGTTCGTCGCTATGTTGTTCAATCAGGGCCGCAGCCTTACGAAACACCGCCGCACGTTCTTCATAGGCAGTGGCATACCAGTCGGCCTGAGTGGTGCGGGCAATCTCGGTGGCTTTGCTGACATCGTCAGTGCTGGCGCTGCACAGTTGTGACATCGAATGGCCATTGGCTTTATCGGTCACCTCGAACAGTTTGCCGCCGCCCTGGCTCCAGCCGTTGAGTCTCAGTTTGCCGTGCCATAGCGTTTCATTCATTATTGAGTTATTGCTCATTGTTTAACTCCCCTATGTTAGTGAGCCGGGTACCTGATTATTGTTTTTGCTTACAGGTGGATGCCATCTTCCCGGTGTCGTTGTATCAATTTTTGTGGTGTAAAGGTAGTGCTTGCACGATCAATAGCTTTGCATCATGCGCAGTTCGGCAGCGGCGTCCTGCAAATGCGGTAATAAATGTTTTTCCATTTCCCGTAGCGTCATGCGTGAGGCGAGTATGCCGACATTGAGACTGGCAATCACCGCTCCCGAGCGATCTCTGACGGGTACAGCAATAGAGCGCAGGCCGATCTCCAGTTCCTGGTCCACCAGTGCCATCCCAGTTTGACGTGTTTTTGCCACCAACTGGCGTAACTTGCCGGGATCGGTGATGGTACGTTCTGTTAATGGTTTGAGTTCTGCACGTGCAAGATAGGCATCCAGCTCATCTTCCGGCAGCGAGGCCAGTAGCACTCGACCCATGGACGTGCAGTACACAGGTAAACGGCTGCCGACGTTGAGCACTACCGACATAATCCTCGAGGTGGCCGAGCGCGCCAGATACAGAATTTCATCGCCGTCTAGAATCCCCAGTGAACAGGAGTCATCAATCGCCCTGCTGACCCGGTCCAGTACCGGCTGGGCGATCGAGACCAGCGGCGTGGAGGACAGATAAGCATGACACAGGGATAGAATTTTGGGGCTGAGTGAAAACAGATGGCTTTCCGACTGGACATAGCCCAGTTTCTGCAAGGTAAGCAGGCAACGTCGTACTGAAGCACGGGGTATAGCGGTTGTCTGGCTGATCTGGGCAATGGTTTGCCTGGGGGTCTGCTCGTTGAAGGCACTGATGACGGCCAGTCCTCTGCCCAGAGAACTCATAAAGTTGGGATCGCCGGTGAGGTCGTCGATTTGTTCTGCCGGTGTGGAGGGTCTGGATGACTGATTATGACGAACCGTTTTGTTCTCTGAGTCGGCGGTCGATTTCAGGTCTTTAGTTGCGGACTTGGGTTGTTTGGTCGTCATGGTTGATGTCTGCCTCTTGTTCTTAATCGCTCAGGTATATCACCGTCCCATAGCTACAGGCTCGATCTCACGAAAAATTTGCGCCATCTGCTTCGGGTTGCATCGAGTCTTGACTATGTAAATACTCTCACATATGATCGGATTGTTCTATTATCAAACATATGTGCGATAATCGCACAATAAAATTATAATTACAATACGGGGGAACAATGGCCGAAATCACATCTATAGGTGAAGCTGTTGCTGGGCTGATAAGCGATGGCGACACAGTTGCGATGGAAGGCTTTACCCATCTGATACCTTTCGCCGCTGGGCACGAGGTGGTCAGACAGGCCAGGCGTGATCTCACTCTGGTGCGCATGACACCGGACCTGATCTACGATCAGTTGATTGGTATGGGTTGCGCGTCCAGCCTGGTTTTTTCCTGGGGTGGCAATCCCGGTGTTGGATCACTGCACCGTTTCCGTGATGCCATCGAGGCGCACTGGCCGGTGCCGTTGCAAATTGAAGAACACAGTCATGCCGATATGGCGGCTCGCTACCAGGCGGGCGCCTCCGGTCTGCCCTTTGCGGTGGTGCGCGGCTATGTCGGCTCGGACCTGCCCAAATACAACAGCCACATCTCGTCGGTCACCTGTCCATTCACCGGCGAAGTGCTGGCCGCAACCCAGGCCCTGAATCCTGACGTCACCGTGATCCATGCCCAGCAAGCCGATCGCAAGGGTAATGTGCTGATCTACGGCATCATTGGTATCCAGAAGGAAGCGGCGCTGGCCGCCAAACGCGTTATCGTCACCGTCGAAGAGATCGTCGATGAACTAAATGCGCCCATGAACGCCTGTGTGCTGCCCCATTGGGTGGTGTCTGCTGTGTGTGAAGAGCCCGGTGGCGCGCATCCTTCCTATGCCCATGGTTATTACCCCCGCGACAACTCTTTTTGCAAAGCCTGGGATGGGATTTCACGTGATCGTGACACTTTTACCGCCTGGATGAACAAACATGTACTGGGCACCGACAACTTTGCTGAATTCAAACGCAGTGTGCAGGGCTAAGGGGAGCGAGCAATCATGGCTGAACAGGAATACACCTCAGACGAAATCATGACCATCGCAGCGGCCAGGAGTCTCAGCAATGGTACCGTATGTTTCGTGGGTATAGGACTGCCCAGCGCAGCGGCCAATCTTGCGCGCCTCACCCATGCGCCGGAAGTCGTGTTGATCTATGAGTCGGGAACCATTGGTGCCAAACCCGATGTGTTACCTCTGTCCATTGGTGACAGTGAGCTGGCTGACACCGCCGACACCGTAGTCTCGGTGCCGGAGATCTTCCGTTACTGGTTACAGGGCGGGAGGATTGACGTGGGTTTTCTGGGTGCGGCCCAGATCGACAAATTTGGCAATATTAATACTACGGTGATCGGTGGCATGTATGACGCGCCCAAGGTGCGTTTGCCCGGGGCCGGTGGTGCGCCGGAAATTGCTTCGGCGGCCAAAGAAGTGTGGATCATCCTGAAGCACAGCAGGCGTGGATTCGTTGAAAAACTCGACTTTGTCACTTCCGCCGGTTATCTGGATGGTGGCAAGGCCCGTCAACGTTCCGGAGCACGCGGCAAAGGCCCGACTGCGGTGATCACCGACCTGTGTGTACTCACCCCGGATACCTTCAGCAAGGAACTCACCCTCACCGCCTTGCATCCGGGAGTGACCGTGGAACAGGTGCAAGAGGCCACCGGCTGGAAACTCAAGATTGCACCTGAGCTGCAAACCACAGCGGCTCCTACGGTGGCGGAACTGGCGACCCTGCGCGACCTGAATGCCCGCACGGCTGAGGCCCATGGCGGCATGGCAGAGGGAGGTTGAGAATCGAATCATGACGGAACAGGCTTATATCTGCGATGCGATTCGTACCCCTTTTGGCCGCTATGGCGGTGGGCTTTCGATGGTACGTCCGGACGATCTGGGTACGGTGCCCTTAAAGGCGCTGATGGAACGTAATCCGGGGGTGGACTGGAGCGCTATCGATGATGTGATCTTTGGCTGTGCCAACCAGGCTGGGGAAGATAACCGTAACATTGGGCGCATGTCACTGTTGCTGGCGGGCCTGCCACAGGAAGTGCCAGGTACCACGGTGAATCGTCTGTGTGGATCCAGCATGGACGCCATTTCGGTGGCAGCCCGCGCCATTAAAAGTGGTGAGACCCGGTTGATGATCGCCGGTGGTGTGGAGAGCATGTCCCGTGCGCCCTTCGTGATGGGTAAGGCGGAAACGGCATTTTCGCGCAATGCCCGTATCGAGGACACCACCATCGGCTGGCGTTTTATCAATCCTCTGATGCAAGCCAGCTGTGGTGTGGACTCCATGCCCGAAACCGCAGAGAACGTGGCAGAACAATTTAACATCTCACGCCAGGACCAGGATGCCTTTGCCTTGCGTAGTCAGCAACGCACCGCCGATGCGATCCAGGCAGGACGCCTGGACGAAGAAATCGTGCCAGTACAGGTGCCTCAGCGCAAGGGCGAACCCATCATGGTCTCGGTCGATGAGCATCCCCGCGCCGACTCGACGCTGGATGGTCTGGCCCGATTAAGAGGCATAGTAAAAGCCGATGGCACAGTCACCGCTGGCAATGCTTCGGGGGTGAATGACGGTGCCTGCGCCTTATTACTCGCCTCGAAAACGGCAGCCGAGAAATACGGGCTCAGGCCGCGCGCCCGCGTGGTGGCGACCGCGGTTGCTGGCGTGGCACCACGGATTATGGGATTCGGACCGGCACCGGCTATGCGCAAGGTGCTGGCCAAAGCCGGCCTGAGCCTGGCCGATATGGATGTGATTGAACTGAACGAAGCCTTTGCCGCGCAGGCCCTGGCGGTGTTACGTGATCATGGCATTGCCGATGATGCGCCCCAGGTCAATCCCAATGGCGGCGCGATTGCGCTGGGACATCCGCTGGGTGCCAGTGGTGCGCGGCTGGTGACCACGGCGCTGTATCAGCTGGAACGTAGTGGCGGGCGTTATGCCCTGACCACCATGTGTATCGGTGTCGGTCAGGGCATCGCCATGATCATCGAGCGGGTGTGAAATAGTTAATGACAGGGCCATCGAACACGAGACTGAAATACTGAGTCACTGAAATAAAACCAATATCTGCAGCTCCTTACAGTGTGCTGCGAGAGTAGAGGCGGGAGACAACGAAACATGGCAAATATTGCAGGTTACCGACGACCTTTCTGGGATACCCAGCCGGAGTATTTGTATCCGGCCTACCAGTCGACACAGACACGCTCGCCCAGCCAGCCGCTGATTATGATTCCGCCGACCCTGTCGGAAGTGACTGGCCCGATATTCGGACAGGATTTGATTCAGCCGAACGATAACGACCTCACTCAGCAACATAAGGCGCTACCACTGGGGGAGCGTATTATCGTCAGTGGCCGGGTGCTGGACGAGAATGCCAGACCCGTGCGCAATACCCTGGTCGAGATCTGGCAGGCCAACGCAGCCGGTCGCTATCGTCACCCCAACGATCAACACGATGCACCGCTGGATCCAAATTTCTCCGGTAGCGGGCGTACCCTGACCGACGATCAGGGGCATTATCGCTTTGTCACCATCAAGCCCGGTGCCTATCCCTGGCGTAATCATCATAACGCCTGGCGTCCCAATCACATTCACTTCTCCCTGTTTGGTAACGCCTTCGCGACGCGCCTGGTGACCCAGATGTATTTTCCCGGCGATCCCCTGCTGCCGTTTGATCCTATTTTCAACAGCACCGCTGACGAGAAGGCACGCAACCGGCTGGTGTCCTGTTTTGACTGGGAACACACGGAGCCGGAACAGGCGCTGGGTTTTCGCTTCGATATTGTACTGCGGGGCCGCGACATGACCCCGATGGAGAGCTGAAATGAGCCTGTACACCACCACTTCACAGACCGTGGGCCCCTACCTGCATATTGGCATGACCTGGCTCAATAGCAACAACCTGGTAGGTGAGGGCGTTAGCGGGGAACCTTTGACGATTAGCGGCTGCCTGCTGGATGGCCATGGTGATCCCATCAGTGATGGCCTGATCGAAATCTGGCAGGCCAACGCCGCAGGTAAATATAACCACCCCGAAGATACCCAGGACAAAGCAGTAGAAACCGGCTTTTTGGGCTTTGGCCGCATACCCACCGATGCCCAGGGCGGTTTTCATTTCAGCACCATCAAGCCCGGTCGTGTACCCGGTCCCAATGATGAGCTGCAGGCGCCACATCTGGTGGTGTCGGTGTTCGGCCGGGGCATACTGAAACGGTTGGCGACACGTATGTATTTTGCCAATGATGCGGCGAACACAGACGATCCCATTCTCAAATTGGTGCCGACTCAGCGCCACGCCACATTAATGGCGCAGGCGGTGGGTGAAGGCGAACTGCAATGGAACATCATCGTTCAGGGTGAGAACGAAACCGTGTTCTTTGACGTCTAGCCAGGCCCAGACTATATGATCCAGTGTCAATTAAACAAGGTGAAAAGGTAATGGCGACACAAAGTAACAACAATGTATTAAATCCGTTGTTTACTACAGACGCGATGGCCAGGGTGTTTTCCGAGCAGCAGCGGTTGCAGGGCATGCTGGTGTTCGAAGCTGCACTGGTGAGAGCTCAGGCCAGCGTCGGCATGGTGCCGCTGGCCGTGGTGGCGGTGATCGAGGCGCAGTGCCAGATTGTACAGTTTGATTGGGTGGATATCGCGCAGGGCACCGCCCAGGCCGGCAATCCAGCCATTCCCCTGATAAAACAGTTAACCGCAAAAGTCGCTGCCGTCGATGTGGATGCGGCTGCTTTTGTGCATTTTGGTGCCACCAGCCAGGATGCCATGGACACCGGTCTGGTGCTACAACTGCGCAGTGCGCTGGATCTTATCGACAGGGATCTGCAACGGCTTGCCGATATTCTGGCGCAGCTGGCCACCAGCCATAAACACAGCGTGATGGCCGGGCGCACCTGGTTGCAACAGGCACTGCCTATCACCTTTGGCTTGAAAGCCGCCGGCTGGCTCAGTGTCATCGAGCGTCAGCGTGCTCGCCAGCAGGAACTGCGCGGACGATTGCTGGTACTTCAGTGTGGCGGTGCTGCGGGTACTCTGGCGGCGCTGGGACCACAGGGGCTGGAGATAGTCGCCGCATTAGCTGCCGAACTCGGACTGAGCCTGCCCGATCTGCCCTGGCATACGCAACGGGATCGACTGGTGGAAGTGGCCACCAGTTTCGGATTGCTGGTTGGCAGTCTCGGCAAGATGGCCCGCGACATCTCCTTACTGATGCAAAGCGAAGTCGGCGAGGCATTTGAGCCCAATGCGCCCGGGCGCGGCGGATCCTCCGCCATGCCCCACAAGCGCAACCCGGTCGGCTGCGCCGTCGTGCTATCGGCCGCTACCCGCATGCCAGCCCTGGTATCCACCATGCTGGCTGCGATGGTGCAGGAACATGAACGGGGTCTTGGTGACTGGCATGCCGAATGGGAAACCCTGCCTGAGATCTGTCGGCTCACGGCCGGTGCCCTGGCGCGCATGACCGAGCTGATGGAAGGACTGGAGGTCGATACCGCCCGCATGCGTGCCAACCTTGAAATCACCAACGGCCTGATCTTCGCCGAAACCGTAACTATGGCCCTGGCGCCCTACCTCGGTCGGCCCCTTGCCTATCAAATGGTGGAACAGGCCTGTCGCAGTGCGGTCGACGGTAAGCAGCATTTACGGGAAGTATTGGAGAAGGACGCCCAGGTGCAGGCGCATTTATCATCAGCCCAACTGGACGCCCTGTTCGATCCCACCCAGGCCGTTGGCCTGGCGGCCGAACTGGTGGAGCGGACATTGCGACGCCACCAGGAAAAAACATAAATCATGATGGATAAGAATGCGATGCCAGTGATCGACGTCAACCATGCGCAAATTCACTATCAGCTCGATGGGCCAGAGCATGCGCCGCTGCTGGTGCT
>JBLYYN010000156.1:0-3773 GCA_048550535.1 Gammaproteobacteria bacterium | reverse complement strand
TTCTCACAAGGCCATCACTTCCCAGTGGTCTTCCTGTTCGCGTATGCTGTGCAACTAAATCATTGCAACTTGAATCATCATTCAATAAATATTGCATGTTCAATAGGTATACTGCCCCCGGATTAGCCTGTCCTTATTTAATTCCCCTTCACTATTTGCCGTGCATTGTGAACCTGTAGGGTAAATCCGCCAGGGATGATGGATTTAGTTTTGTTGAGCACGACTGCATGGATGCAGGAGGTAGAGTAACGCAGGACGATTCCAGGAATGGAATCGGTAGAGTCGAGTCTGGAACAAAGACCGAGCAGTTACCGAGGGATGCGATAAATTCGTATGGAGCGAATTTAAACATGCTGTGCATGGCCCGTAGGGGGAATTACAGGGATGTAATTCATAATCAAAACGATATAAAAAAGTCTGTGTGCTTACGCACTATTAAATTGCGTGTCACCTCGGTAATTGCTCCATGCATTACTCTACCACCTATATCCATATAGGCGTACACACGCAAGTACGGGCGGCGTTTTTTGGTTACTTTTTGCCGCTGTAGGAAAAAAGTAACTCGCCCAGCGGGGCGAAACCAACGCCAAATCCCCCTACCCCAGATGCTCCATCCGAATCCTGATCACCTGACCCTCAATCGAATCCAGCGCCTCAATCTCAGCAATCGCCGCATTCATATTTTTCTCCACCACCACCGAAGTCAACAGAATCAAGGGCACTAAACTCTGCTCCGGTTGTGGCTCTTTCTGGATTATTGCTTCGATACTGATATTGTGCTCTGCAAAAATACGCGTTACATCCGCCAGCACACCCGGACGATCTTCGGCCAGCATGCGCAGATAATAAGAAGTTTCGAAGGCATCATGCTGCAGCACCGGCAAATCGGAAATTGACTCGGGCTGGAAACCTAGCAGGGCCACTCGATGATCCGGCGCCGCATCCATGGCACGGGCCACATCCACCAGGTCGGCGACTACCGCAGATGCTGTGGGTTCGGCTCCGGCTCCGGCTCCGTAATACAGTGTTGGGCCCACGGCGTCAGCTTTAACCAGCACCGCGTTCATTACACCATCCACATTGGCAATCAGCCGACGTTCGGGGATCAGTGTGGGATGCACTCGCATCTCTATACCCTGTTCGGTTTTACGGGCAATACCCAGATGCTTGATGCGATAGCCCAGTTGCTCGGCATAGACTACATCTTCTGGGGTAATTTTACTGATACCCTCGGTAAAGGTTTTATCGAACTGCAAATCGATACCAAAGGCCAGGGACGCCAGAATGGTCAGTTTATGAGCGGCATCAATACCTTCTACATCAAAGGTCGGATCGGCTTCAGCATATCCCAGTTCCTGGGCTTCTTTCAGTACATCGGCAAAATCACGGCCCTTGTCACGCATTTCAGTCAGGATGAAATTGCCGGTGCCATTGATGATGCCGGCGATCCACTCGATCCTGTTCGCCGCCAGACCTTCTCGCACCGCCTTGATAATGGGGATACCACCCGCCACGGCCGCCTCATAAGCCACGATCACGCCTTTTTCCTGGGCCGCCTTGAATATTTCAGCACCGTGTAGTGCAATCAGGGCCTTGTTGGCGGTGACCACATGCTTGCCATTGGCTATGGCCTGCAACACAAATTCGCGGGCCGGTGAATAACCACCAATCAGTTCAACGACTATATCCACATCTGGGTCGTTGACCACGTCCTCACCATTGTCCGTTAGCTTGACCTTGGCCGGATCAAGTAGGGTCTGCTGGTCAATCTCCCGTGCTGCGGCATGTACAATTTGCAGACTGCGGCCCAGCCGGCGTGAAATTTCTTCTGCATTTCTGAGCAATACCGTCGCGGTACCTCCGCCCACTGTACCCAGACCCAATAAACCAATCTTGACCGGTTTCATTTATTATCTTCTCCACACGTCAAAGGGCTTAACCCTTTTTGAACATTTGTTTAATACTGCGAATAGCCTGCCGAGTTCGATGCTCGTTTTCAATCAGGCTAAAACGAACATGATCGTCACCGTATTCACCAAAGCCTATGCCGGGTGATACCGCCACTTTGGCTTCCTGTAATAATTTCTTGGAAAACTCCAGCGAACCCATATCACGATACTGTTCGGGTATTTTAGCCCACACGAACATGGTCGCCTTAGGCGGTTCTACCGGCCAGCCCGCTTCATTCAAACCTTTGCACAACACATCCCGACGATTGAGGTAGGTCATACGAATTTCATCCACACAGTCCTGGGGACCATCCAGTGCCGTAATCGCCGCCACCTGTATCGGGGTAAACATACCGTAATCCAGATAGGATTTTATTCTGGCCAGTGCCGCCACCAGGGTTGGGTTGCCACACATGAACCCCACTCGCCAACCCGGCATATTATAGGTCTTCGACAGGGAATAAAACTCCACTGCCACATCTTTTGCGCCTTTTACCTGCAAAATAGACGGCGGCTGGTAACCATCGAAGACGATTTCACCATAGGCAATATCATGGACCACCCATATTTCGTGTTCGCGGGCAATCTCCACTACCTTTTCAAAAAAATCCAGCTCCACACATTGGGTGGTAGGATTACCAGGGAAATTCAACACCAGCATTTTGGGCCTGGGCCAGGAATCCCTGATGGCCTTTTCCAGTTGCTCAAAAAAATCCACATCCGAAGTCATGGGTACGTGGCGAATATCGGCCCCGGCAATCACAAAACCATAAGGATGAATGGGATAAGCGGGGTTGGGCACCAGTACCGCGTCACCGGGCCCCATGGTGGCCAGCGCCAGATGCGCCAGTCCCTCCTTGGAACCGATGGTCACTATGGCTTCGGATTCCGGATCCAGCTCGACATCAAAGCGACGTTTGTACCAGCTGCAAATGGCTTTACGTAAACGCGGAATGCCACGGGACATGGAATAACGGTGGGTATCGCCGCGCTGGGTGGCTTCAACCATTTTATCGACAATGTGCTGCGGTGTGGGCTGATCTGGATTTCCCATACCAAAATCGATAATATCCTCACCCCGGGCACGGGCATTAGCCTTGAGTTCATTCACGATATTGAACACATAAGGCGGCAGGCGTTTTATTCGTGGGAAGTCGTCTTGCAAACCAGCTTGTCTCATTAAGAATGGGGCGAATCGGCCAAATTACTGTTGAATCGCTGTACTGTCAACTCCATCAGCTGTATTTCAGGGTAAATTAGCAGGTATACTATCAGTCTCAGACTCGGAGTAAGCAATGAAACTCAGTGAAGATTACAATGCTGGCGCATATATGATCAATGGCTATGACGCAGAGGGTATAATTATTAACCAGCGTTCATATACCAGCAGCCTGATAGTGAGCAATCATCAGCTTGTGGAAAACTGGCCGTTGCAGAACATATTAGAACTCACCACCGAGAATCTGGCACCGATCCTACAGCTCAAACCTGAAGTTATATTAATTGGCACAGGCGCATCATTGATTTTCCCACCCCCGTCCAGCTATGCCAACGTCATCCAGTTAGGACTGGGTATTGAATTCATGGATTCAATAGCCGCCTGCCGTACTTATAATATCCTGTTCTCGGAAGACCGTAGCGTGGTGGCCGGAATCATTTTGTAAATTTGATATTTTCAGCCAATGCTTAATGCCTGGTGGCTTAAATCAGACCAGGGGATGATAAATAAGCTTAGCGTTTAGCTGGATATTCAAATCTGAATTGCATGACTCAAAACACCCGAAGCAGTCGATCAAAAGCAATAGTCCGCAAATGAACGCAAAT
>JBLYYN010000155.1:0-21249 GCA_048550535.1 Gammaproteobacteria bacterium | reverse complement strand
TATGAAATACCCGTTGAGGAAATTTGTACATTATTTTCTGCCATTAAGGATTACGGGAAAGGTGAGCAAACAATCCCCGAGGATCTGTTTGACAGAGTGTTCAATAATGGATATGACAGAAAAATACACGAGCTGAGTGGGGCTGAACTCAAAAACCGTCTACAGGCCGGTCTTGGTTGTGCCGAGGTCGAATACAATGCAATAGAGGACTATTTACAGGGCGCCGGAAAAAACATTGAGCCGACTCCATCAAGACTGGCATTGCCATACAGGATCAAAAACCTGGCTGACCTGTTTGAAATGCCGGTGCATAGTCTTTTTACCCTGTTTGCGCTTTTTGATAAAAACTACTCGATGATTGATCGGGCAAAATTTCCTTTGCCTATTAGTTTTGAGCAGTCGATCAAGAACTCCAGTGATATTATTACCATCGAAGAGATATCAGCACAGGATTCAATAAAAAATATTCTATGGCTGGTTCAACTGACGGCCGTGTTTATGCAGTGGCTCAATGATAATGAGATGACTGTGGAACAACTGGAATTTATCTGTACAGAACATTCAAACAGTACGGTTGAAGATGTTCCGAGCCGTGAAGAAACCCAGGATCTGTTCCGTGAACTGGATGGGCAGTTCAGGCCCGTGCTGTTTAAGCAGGCGTCATTGCTGACAGGAATTACCGATAAACTGACCGCCGATATATTGTACGAAAAGCTTTCCGATCTGGACACGGGTGTAATCACTGAAGATGGGGTAATCAGAGCTACCACCACGGTCGAAAATATCTTACCTGTGTATCTCGGTGTTATCCGGGAAAAGCTTTTTATTGAACCGGAGGATCTGACAAATACCGTGTTATCTCTGGATGAACCGGAGGATGTGGAAAAACTGGAAGTACTGACAGAGCTCTTTCTGGCCATGCAGAATAAAGGGTACATAGACCTGGATGGTTACATCAGTAATGACGATAGTAATATTTTGTTGTTTAGTGACCCGAGAACGGTCGAAGGCTTTCTTCCTGAAACCGATCGAGCTAGTGCAGCATACATATTTAAAGAAATATCAGAGCGTGTTAAAAACTACTCCCGTACACATGATGCCGCTGAATCCGAGTGTGCGGCCATCGCTCAAAAGATAAGCGTTCAGGCCCAACGTCAGCAATCGATCCTTTTCCGTACCCTTGCCGATGCCCTGAATGTTGCGCCCGATGTTATCGAAATACTCTGTATCACTCTGTTCAGGACCTCAGACGAGACCGAACAGATGGCAACTGTTCGTTTTATGTCACCAGTTATGGAGGCAATCGACAGGGAGGTGGACACAGGCGTACTTGTTTTTGATGCCTCCTTAATCACTTCTTTCAGAAGGTTGCTGCAGTTCAGCCTGCTGGTATTAAAGACGGAATTGAAAGCCCGTGAGCTTGAAGTGCTGTTTTATATTAAGGGCATTCAAGATGCGCTACCAGAAAAGTTAAAGCTGCCGGCCTCGTTCCGGCAAAAAATAGATGTCATGTACAGCAATACAGAGAATGACATTGTCATTTTCAGCGGTGATCAGTATATCCGTTTCTCTGGGGAAGATTACTCCTTTGAGGCCACGGGAGATATCAGCGAGCTAACGGATGTGCCTGCTGAGTTCCATTCAGGTGTTAATGCTGCGATCAGGGACTGGGCACCCGAAGAAGCGGTGAGAAAAACCTACTTCTTTAGCGGTAACACTTTTTCCAGTGCGGATTCACCCGATAATGTTGTAAGCACTGATAAATACTGGGGAAAAGTCCGAAATCATATTGCAGAGTTGAACAGGGTGGATGCCGCCCACAGGGCCGAAGATGGCAAACTCTATCTGTTTAGCGATGACCAGTATGTACGATATTCCAGCGACATGCGTGAATATATAGATGAAGGTTATCCAAAGAATATATTGCGAAACTGGAACAATGAAAATCAGGTGCAGTTGCCAATCGAGATTAGAAAAAAAGTTGATTCCATATTTATAGATAGTGACGAAAAGGCCTATTTCTTTTCTAACGACAAATTCATTGATTCATCAGACCCGTCGAACGTGAAAAAAACAAAAGATCACTGGGCGCGGGTGCTTAACAACATCATCGACAATAATAAAGTGGATGCTGTGCTTGTGAGAGATGGTATAAGCTATATGTTTAGTGGTGACCAGTACACCCGCTATTCAAGCGGGGACTACTCTTATACAGACGAAGGCTATCCCAGAAAAATCGAGAATAACTGGGACAATGAGGGCATTATCGATGTTGCCGGTGATTACAGAACGCAAATCAATGCTGCGTTCAATGGTATGGATAACCAGGTCTATCTGTTCAATGGCAATACCTATATCAGCACAGACAATACTACATCCCCATCGCCGGTGAATGAAAAATGGGGAAAAGTACTAAACAATTTACAGTTGAATAACCGAGTGGATTCAGCACTGGTAAAAGATGGAAAAACCTATCTTTTCAGTGGTGATCAATATGTTAAATACTCTGGCCCGGATTACATTACTGTGGATGAAGGTTATCCGAAAAAGATAACACGCTGGAACACCATGGAAAATAATGGGACGCTGCCAGATACATTCAACTCTGGAATTACAGCGGCTTTTACTGCCCAGGATAACACTGCATATTATTTCTCAGAAACTCAGTATATAAGTTCGCAAAGCGATGCACAGCCTGGGCAGATAAAAGACGTCTGGGCGGTCGTGAGGAATAACATCCAGGCGAATAACAAGTTAGATGCAGGTTTTATGGCGCCTGACGGCACAAGCTATATATTCAGTGGAGATCAGTTTTTCCGCTATTCCGCAGGAAATTACACAGCTGTCGATGAGGGATATCCGAAGAAAATACAGGGCAATTGGGGCGCTCTTCCAGCATCGTTTAACACAAAAATTGATGCGGCATTTATATTTAAAGTAGATGGTGTAGACCGATTATACATGTTTAGCGGTAGTTACTATGTGCGTTATAGTGAAGCAGATTACTCACGGATAGATGCCGGATATCCCAAAAAACTTGATAATTCACGTAATTCGGAAGGGTCCTGGTTTGAGCCGATATTTAATACGGGGCCACATCATCATGGTCATGATCATCGTCATAAAATAGCGACAATTTTTACAGATCAATATAATAATAAGCCTAGAATTAATTTCTTCTATTATGATGATGAAGGCAGGGAAAAACTCATCAAATATGAGTATTTAAGTGATCATGACCATGATGATGACTCAGGTCATAAACATTACAAATGGTCTAAATCGATATTAGTTTCCAAGTTAAGTATTTCTCCCTTCACTTCGGTTGATGTAGGCTTTAGTGGAGTCGATGGCAAGGTTTATCTTTTTTCCGGTAACAACTTTTCGGCAATGATTGGGAACTATGAAGGGATAGCTGCACCAGAGAGCATAAATGGCACATGGGGACTGATTCACAACAGATTCCAGGATTTAAACAGGGTCGATTCGGTATTCAGGGCTGTTAACGGATATACTTATTTATTCTGTGATACTCAGTATGTAAGATACAGTGGTGACATCACCCCTGAAAATCCCGATTTCTTTTCCGATGAAGGTTATCCTAAGACCATAGCCGGAAACTGGAATAACGAAAACAGTAGTATTCAATTACCCACAATATTTACGCCGCAGGAAAATGCAGTGTTTTCAGCGCCTGACGGCGTACTCTATGCTTTTTCAGGGGATACCTTTGTTACATCCACAAACCATCAGCCTGTATCCATCAGCGACGTATGGGGAAAGGTGGGAAATAATTTTGAGAGTCTGAACAGGGTTGATGCAGCCTTGGTCCAGAATAACACTAGCTATTTATTTAGCGGCAATCAGTACACACGATACAGCGGTGATTATTCCGGTTATGCCGATGAAGGATACCCGAAAAAAATAGTCCACATGGCAGCCGAAGATGGGATTGATGTTTTTGAGCAATTTCCTGATGGAATTGACGCCATCATGGTGGGGGCGGATAGCTCAATATATGTATTTGCAGATAGCAAATACATGTCATCGTCCGATCCTTCAATCACTGCAGATATAAATAGCCGTTTCGGAATCGTGCGCAATAACATTGCCGACACTGGAATTATCGACGCAGCAGACACAACGGGAAGCGGTATACGCTACCTGTTTTCCGGTGATCAATACGTTCGCTACAGTACCGATAACAGAACCTTCGTAGATGAAGCTTATCCAAAAACTATCGCGAACTGGAATAATTTTGAACAAGGTGACCTGCCTGATACGCTCAATCAGGGAATAAAAGCCAGTTTTACGGATTTCGACGGAGAGGAATATTTCTTTACAGAGACTGACTTTTTCAGCCTCAGTAATCCCACGGCGATTGCTCCCATAAACTCGAAATGGGGCAAGCTACGGAACAATATCCATGAGAGTGGAATTGTCGATGCGGCATTTATCGCGCCGAATGGGAAGACCTATCTGTTCTCTGGTGACCAGTATGTGCAGTATACGCCGGATGTATCGACCTACGTCCAGGTTGGTTATCCGAATGCTGATGAATGGGCCGCCTATGTCGATGAAGGTTTTCCCAGGACAATTGCTGACAACTGGGGAGACCTTCCCGACGATTACCGCACGGGAATAGACGCTGCTTTTGTATTTGACGCGCGCACCTATTTCTTCAAAGACGCTAGTTATATACGTTATTCAGACCCGGCAAACAAAATCATCGATACTGGTTTCCCCAGGGAAATTGCTGACAAGATGAACCAGGGCCCCGAGTTCTGGCTGAATGATGTAAAGATCTTCCAGCAGTTCAAGCTGTTATCGAAAAACTTCAACCAGCCCGACAGATCAATACTGCCCTATTTTACCGACAGTAAAAATGGCCTGGATCTGGATACGCAGCTCAGTCGGCTTTCGTCTGTTACAGAATGGCAGCAACAGGAGATCAGCTTCCTGTTACAGAGCAATGCACTTTCGGCCACCGACATCGGTGACATTCAGGTGCTGAGCGAAATGAGTGCTTTGTTCGATGTTTCCGAAAACATGGTGTCATTACCCTCCACATTAAAACCCGAGGTATGGGACAAAATTTACGGGACCACAATTGCCTTAGAGGATGCTTCGATCATCCTGGCCGGGCAACTCAAAACTAAAATGGGTGCGGCTGCCTGGAGTGATCTATCCTCCGATCTGAAAAATACGATGAACCTTGCAAAACGGGACGCCTTGCTGGGTTATCTCATCTATAAGATGGAGCAGGATGTTGGCACTGAATGGATACAAAATCCAAGAGACCTGTACGAATACCTGCTGATTGATGTAGAGATGGGTGAAGAAGCCATCGCCAGCCGCGTACAGGAAGCCATCATGTGTATGCAGCTGTTCTACCACCGTACGCTCATGAACCTGGAGAATGAAGACCAGGAGACCATGAAGAACGTCAAGGAGAAACTCAAGAGCTGGTGGATCTGGATGAAGAACTACCGGGTATGGGAAGCCAACCGAAAAGTATTCCTTTATCCTGAAAACTATATCAGACCGGAACTTCGCCTGGATAAGAGCCCTGAGTTCAAGGAACTGGAAGAAGCCCTGCTGCAGGGTGATATTACGGACGATACGGCTGATGTTGCTTATAAAAAGTATCTGGATAAATACAGTGAGGTATCAAGGCTAAGGGTTACCGGTGGTTATGTCTATCAACGGACGGTAGGTGATCCTGATGATGAGAGCCAGACTGCGGGGCAGCTTAATGAAAAACGGATAATCATGTTCGGACATAGCAATACCGAACCCAAAAAATATTACTATATGACCGGTGATATTCTGGAAGAGACTGATACAGAGACAGGACAGCTTATTCAGAGTATCGACTGGGCACCCTGGAAAGATATTGGGATCAATATCGATGCTGATAAGGTTTATCCTGTGTTTGCCTTTAACCGATTATTTGTCTTCTGGGTTGAAGTGAGAGAACGGGACCAGAGTACATATAAAAGTGCAGTAGGTCCAGATGAGAAAAAAACTCAATATGATCCAGTAATTTTTTACTCGTTTTACAATTTGAAAGAAGAATGGACACATCCACAAAAGATGTTTGACATCGGTGTGCATGTGGATAAACCAGGGACTTTGGGTAAAGATCTATTCTTTGACGATAAATATCTAAAAAAGACAAGCCCAAATGATTATATAAATGCGCCTGAAGTATTGACCGGGGCTCGTTTATATGTGACCAATCCGATTACAAGTCGCTACTATAATGCGGATGAGTATATTTATATTTCATATGAGGTGCGTTATACGACAGCGAGTAACAAAAACTATGAATTTCTATTTGAGGGAAAACTGAAATCAGATCTTGAATTTGAAGATGGGGTGGTAGGTTCCAGTATTCTGGATAAACTGGAAAAAAATATTGAATTTCCGATCGATAAGTTCAAAATTCGACCAGTGTCATTCTATCACTGGAAAGGATTTCATAATGATTCGTTTAGTGCGCCCTGGTTTAGTTTTATAGCGGGCGGCGGGAGTTTTCTAGCCAAGCCTTACTTTGTGCCTAATTCACCGGAAATTATTAAGTCAGAAAGGCTTGTGGATGATGACCCTGATAATGATGTAAAAATAGATCTATTCGATATCAGTTGGCAAAACTTACCAGATGCTGGGTTTACGGACAGTCAAAACCGAAAACACCTGTTCTACAGGGAAGATCTCGACCCGAATTCAACAACACCACAACTTTACAGGGTAATTGGAGAAGATACTTCACCCGAACCTGTTGCCGGTGCCTGGGGTAAAGGCAATATCTTTATCTGGTATCCTGATGATGTCACATCTGTTGTAGTAAATGGTGATAAGCTATTTATGGCTACAAATGGTGATAGATATCTCAGTTACACTGGGCCAACACTGGAGTTTATCGATCAAGCGACCGCCAATGATACCCTAACGCCGTTTTCAATCGAACAGATATTACCTGCTGGTGTAACGGTCGAGACCTGGCACAGGATTAAAGAAAATCTGGGGGATTACCTGACAACCCTGGAAAATGCCTTTGTCTTTAGTGGTGATAACCAGCTCTATCTTGTTGCAAATCCCGTGAACGATGCCGGCGATGCTGTACCTGAATATACTATTCCCGATCAGGCAGAGTTCTTTGCAGAATTGGCTGCCCATGTTTCAGAGACTACCATTGCAGATATGTTACGCAGTTGGATCACGGTACAGTCGGCAAATTTTTATACGGAAAATGCTAATAAACGACTCTATATTACATCAGGGGATAATGTATTTATAAAGGATTATATTACCGGGACGGACAGCATTCATACTATTGCTGCACTCACACATCCTGATTTAACCGACCCATACTATAATCCGACGCCTTCTGGCACTATTGAAATACCCTGGACTGAAGTAAATCCCAACCTGATGGAATTAATCATTAAACTGACCCGTGTTGGTCGTGTTAATGATGTTATTCGGTTTATCGGCAGGAACACAGATGGTTCATATGTATATACAGTTCCTGAGATAGAAAGCCTGTTTGATACTATTGCAAATATTGTTAACGATGTAGAGCTATCACCCGTTATTGCCGGCCTGACAGAGCTCAGTGCTGCAGATATCTACAACAATGGCAGTATAAGAAGGCTCTATCTGAGAAGTGTTGATAAGGTAGTCATTTTTGATTATAAAACAGGGGCATGGTCGTTAAGCAATGTCAGTGAGCTAATCCACCCTGATGTGACCGAAAAAGTTTCATCTTTGAGTGGGCTGCTTCCAGCAGGGCCGGCCGTGAGCTGGGATGATGTAGCAGAAGACTTTAATGAGTATATTGCCACTGTTGGGGCTGCAATTGTCTGGAAGGGAGATTTTTATCTGCTGACCCCCAGTAATGGGGGTGGTGTAGAGTATTCCAGTCCTTCAGCGTCCGTCTTCTGGAAAGCGGTTGCTGATAATCTTTCTGCAGTTAGTGGCTATACTACAATCGATTCAGCAGCTGTCCTGGAAGATGGTGCGAAGAAAGCACTGATTATTACTTCCGGTACAAATGTTGTTGTTTATGATTATTCAACATCCAAATGGAAGCTCACTACAATTAACGCCGAATGGGGAATTGGCTTTACTCGAATAGATGCTCTGGTACAGTCGGTTGATGGCAATATTTATCTCTTTAGTGGCAGCAATTATGCGGTGAAACAAGGTACTGCTTATGTTGAATCAGCTATAGAAACTGCCTGGGGCTATGTCGCTAACGCCATAACATCGACCACAAAGGTTGATTCCGCTTTCATTGGTGAGGATGGAAAAGTTTATCTTTTTTCTGGTGATGAATATTTTCGATATTCAGATGTCGATAATAGAGTGATCGATGAAGGTTATCCGAAAAAGATTCTTGCTGACCCTGATGTTGATCCCGAAGAAGATGATGGTAGTCTGGGAATCTCCGAGGATGAAATAAAAGAAGAGTTTTCGACAAATATCGAAAATGTTGAGATAGTTGATATTGGCACCAATACCGCATTTGTACAGAAGTTGCCAGTTAGGGATGGAACTAACATTGGAGAGGAAGAGGAAAAGCTCTATCTCTTTGTGGATGTGAGCGCCACCATTACCACGTATATCTGGCGAGTGAGATGGAGATGGTGGGGAGGATGGAACTGGAGATGGAGAAGGAGATGGTTCACTACTAGATTTGTAAAAGTTAGAGTCAGACACAGATTTTGGTGGGGCTGGTGGTGGCCTGAGTATTATCGTGTTGAAAGGAAGAGGACAGAACGCAAGAGTGTCTATGTGAGATTTTCCCATGTCGAGGGAGAATACCTGATGGATGAAGGTTACCCAAGAGTCATTACCGGAAACTGGTCCAACCTTCCGGGTGATTTTAATAAAATGATTTCGACCACTTTCGAAGATGTGGAAGGCACAGGTGAAAATGAAAAACAGGTGTTCTATGCGATAAGAACACTTAGAGAAAGTGTTGATGGTATTGAAAAAGATACCAATGATTATGTGAAGTATGAAGGAAAAGAAAATTTCCCGAAGGAGATTGTTGAAGAAGATTATGAAATTATCAGATTGACCTCAAATACATCTGAGGAATTATCGCAGCGGCTGTTTCTTGATGGGATTGGCGGTGTGCTCACACTGGAAACCCAGGGGTTTGACGAGTTACCGCACTTTGAGTTGGTAAAAGGTGGCGATGATAGCCCTGAAATTATAGTCGATGATGGTGAGCTGATCTTTCAAAGTGAAAATGAGTATGCGAATCCTGATAATGTTATTAGTAAAAACGATATTGTTGAATACAGTGCAGCATATATTAAAAGGGTGCCTGCCAGTAAAACACTCGATTTTACCAGTATCAATGCCCAGTATTATTGGGAAATATTTTTCCATGGCCCATTCCTGATTGCCCAGGCATTTAATAATGCCCAGAAATTTGATCAGTCAACGAAATGGTATGAATATATCTTTGACCCTACTGAAGATAATGGTGATAACAACAAGGCATACTGGAAGTATCTGCCTTTCCATGTAGACATTGAAGATAGTCAGTCGGCCGATTTGAATAATCCGATTCAGTTCCGTCGCTATCTGAACGATCCCTTTGATCCGCATGCCATTGCCGGTCTACGACAGATTGCCTATCGCAAGGCCATAGTCATGAGCTATATCGATAACCTTATCGATCATGGTGACTTGCTGTTCCGTCAATATACCAGGGAGACGATAAATGAGGCGAGGATGTTGTATGTGCTTGCTTACGATCTGCTGGGTAAAAAACCCGAACTTCTTGGCACCCGGAGGTTATCGGATGCGCGAAGCTATAAACAGCTGCGAGAGGAAAAGTATGGAATAAACATGGTTCTTGTCGAGCTGGAAAACCTGCCCAGCAATGCAGTGACACCTATAACCAGTGGAGATGAAACACCGAACGGTTCGTTGCTGGACCCCTATGGCTACTTCTATATCCCGGAAAACAGAGAATTTTCGGGCTACTGGGATCGGGTGGAAGACAGGCTATTTAAGATACGGCAAAGCCTCAATATCGTGGGCATCAAACAACGCTTACCGCTGTTTGAACCACCCCTCGATGTTATGGCGCTGGTCAGGGCCGTAGGTAGTGGCCTGGGACTTGCTCAGGCTCTGGCCGACTTTAATGTCGCCATTCCGCATTACAGATTCGCATTTATCATGGGCAAAGCCAGGGAACTTAATGCCAGGTTGACTCAGTTTGGCCAGAGTCTGCTCTCTGCGCTGGAAAAGAAAGATGCTGAAGAACTGGCCTTGTTACGCAATACTCATGAGAAGGCGATCCTTAAACTGACCCTGGATATCAAGGAGGCTCAGCTTGAAGATTCAAAAGAGACCTTGAGCTCATTACGTGCAAACCTGAGTGGTGCACAGATCAGAGATGCTTATTACAGTTCGCTTATTAATCAGGGGTTGTCGCCTTATGAACAATCACAGTTGAGCTTATTAGCAACAGCACAGGTATTTACAAATCTGTCACAGGCATTTTCAATATCAGCATCGGTTGGTGGAATGGCGCCTGAAGCTGGTGCTTTTGCCTTCCATTGGGGCGGGCATAATCTTAATGCTCTATTCACTGGGCTGTCTCAGTCATTTAGTGCGATATCTAGTAATTTTTCATATAGCGCCAATCTTGCTTCGACCCTGGGTGGCTACCATCGCAGGGGGCAGGACTGGAATCTTCAACAAAACCTGGCACAGACCGACATCGAGAGTATCGAACGCCAGATTGCAGGTGCTGAGATTAAAATCAAGATTGCACAACTCGATATCCAGAGCGCGAAGACAAGCATTAAAAATCTGGAATCTGTCGACACCTTTATGAAGAGCAAGTTTACCAATCTGCAGCTCTATCGCTGGATGAGTGGCAAGCTGTCTGGTTTGTATTTCCAAACCTACCAGATGACACTGGATATGGCCAAGGCTGCCCAGAAGTCGTTCCAGTTTGAGCTAGGAGTCAGGGAGAGTGAAGTCAACTATATTGGCTCACTCTACTGGGATAGTTTGAAGAAGGGGCTGTTGGCAGGTGAGAGCTTACAGGTGGATCTGGATCGTCTGGAGACGGCGTATATTGAAAAAAATAAGCGCACCTTCGAGATATCAAAAACGGTATCTTTACAGCAACTGGATCCATTGGCCTTACTGAACCTGAGGGAAAATCGAGTATGCGAATTCACCCTCGCTGAAGAACTGTTCGATTATGATTTTCCTGGGCATTATTGCCGGCAGATCAAAGCCGTGTCCATTACCTTCCCGGCTGTTGCAGGTCCTTATGAGAATGTTAATGCCACGCTCACACAGCTTTCGCACCGAACGCTGATCGATCCCGACAAGGCTGGTGTCGAATATATGCTGAAGCCTGAAAAAGGTGTGGATCAGCCGCTATCTATTCGTGCGGACTGGCGAACCAACCAGCAAATAGCCCTTTCACGTGGTGTGAATGATGCTGGCCTGTTCCAGCTCAATTTCCAGGATGAGCGCTATCTGCCCTTCGAAGGCACCGGTGCGATATCAACCTGGCGACTTGAGCTGAACGGACAGGAAAGTGCTTTCGATGTGCGCACGCTTTCGGATGTGGTCATCAAGATCGAGTATTCGGCTCTGCAGGGTGGAGATGTGTTTGCGGCAGCGGTGAAGAAGCTATTGAAGCCGTCACCTGCTGCCAAAGTCTTCAACCTGGCAGAGGATTTTTCAGCGGAATGGAACAGCTTTATGGAACATCCGTCGGGCGGACTGAAAGTAAAAGTGACTCGAGACATGTTCCCGAATTTGGGCAGCAGAAACAAGGTTACAGGATTGTATATGCTGTTTTCCCTGTCTAAAGACGGCGTCAATGCGATTGGTGAAACCGCAATGAAGCTGAACACTATCGATGTTAAACAGGCGACAATGATTGATTTGAAGAATGTAGATGGTGATAACAAAGAGCTATCTATTTCTTCGAGAGGTTCAAACTGGACACTTATGCCCGCATCGGCTGTGGATGAGTTCACGCCTGAGAATATCTCCAACATTGCACTGGTTTGTGTATATGAGAAGAAAGCAGAGTTTTAACTCTACTCGTAGCGCTTTTGCGGGAGGTTTTTTGAAGCCTCTCGCAGGGCCTTAGGAAACAGCGGTAAAAAGGATAGTTATTAAATGCCGACAGACGAAAATTCTCAGGATACAAAATCTTCTCAATCCATTGAGAGTACAGCGATTAATCTGCCCAAGGGTGGTGGTGCCATACGGGGAATCGGTGAGAAATTCCAGGCCAACCCGGTAACCGGTAGCGGATCTTTTTCTGTGCCGTTACCGATTTCACCGGGACGCGGGGGTTTTCAGCCGGAGCTTTCACTTGCATATGATTCGGGTGGTGGTAACAGTCTATTTGGTCTGGGCTGGAACACCGGTGCGCCCTCAATTAAACGCAAGACCGCCAAACAACTGCCCAGATACCAGGATGTCAGCGAGAGTGATACGTTTTTACTTGCCGGTGCCGAAGATCTGGTGCCAGTGTCTGATCGATATGGAAATAAGATTTCCCGCGAAGTGTCAGAGCTTGAAAATAATACTCAGGTTTCGTACACCGTGTTTGCCTATCGTCCCAGGATTGAAGGACTTTTTGCCAGAATAGAAAAATGGGTGAACAGGGAAACCCGGTTTGCCCACTGGCGGGTGACCACCAAAGACAACATAAGCTCCATTTACGGTAAAAGTGAAGGCACGAAGATTGTCGATCCGCAAAACCGGTCCCACGTGTTCGAATGGCTGATTGAAACCAGCTATGATGCTAAGGGTAACCGGATTGTTTATGAATATAAGCAGGAAAATTCCGAAAATATTCCACAGCAACTGGGCGAAAAACAACGCATCAAAAACGCTACGGGTTTTGCCAACAAATATCTTAAACGCGTTAAATACAGTCCCTTTTCAGGCAATGCTGAACGCTTCCATTTTCAGCTCCTGTTCGATTACGGTGAGCATACGAATAATACGCCAGAGGAAACCACCTCATGGCCATCGCGGCTGGATCCCTTCTCCAGTTACATGGCGGGATTCGAACTGCGCACCTATCGGCTTTGCCGACGCGTGCTCATGTTTCATAACTTCCCCGATAGCGGTGGCGATGTATGGGAGCCGGTAAAGTCCCTTGAGCTTAGTTACAAAGAAACACCCGCGCTCAGTTTTCTAATCAGTGCAACGATAAAAGGTATTCAAAAAACAGCCGGCGGATATGATGTTAAATCTATGCCCCCCGTGGAATTCAAATACACCGAGCCACAGCCCGAAACCCAGCTCAAGCAGGTTGACCAGGAGAGCCTGGAAAACCTGCCCGCAGGACTGGAGGAAGCTAACTATCAGTGGATCGACCTGGCCGGGGAAGGCTCGCCCGGCATCATTACCCGACAGGCGGGTACGATCTATTACAAAGAAAATCTTGGCAATGCAAAATTTGGTGCGATGAAACCGGTGTTTACACCGGTAGCACTGGCCGAGGATGCGGCCTTACAGATTACCGACCTTGACGGCGATGGTGTAAACGAGCTTGTGGTGCGCAACGATAGCGTGAGTGGATACTATAAATACGCGGCAGACCACTGGGAATCTTTTACAACATTCAAACATAACCCGGTTATCGACTGGAGCGACCCCAATCTAAAAATGCTTGACCTGACCGGGGATGGATTTCCCGACATTCTCATTTCAGAGGATGAGCTGTTTCGCTGGTATCCCTCAGAAGGTGCCGATGGCTATGAGGCATCACGCACCGTACCTGTGCCGAGTGATGACCTTAACGGTCCGAAGGTGCTGTTTTCCGACCCTGAACAGTCCATCTACCTCGCAGATATGAGCGGCGACGGGCTGACCGATATTGCACGTATCCGCAACGGCGAGGTGTGTTACTGGCCGAATCTGGGTTACGGGCGTTTCGGTGCAAAGGTCTTTATGGCCAGTTCACCTCGGTTTACCCAGGCAGATGAACAATTCAATCCACACTATATAAAAATCGGTGACATAGACGGCAGCGGCACCTCGGACATCATGTACCTGGGCGAGGGTGCACCGAAATATTATTTCAACCAGGCGGGTAATGCCTGGAGCGAGGCAAAAGACATCAGCCCCTATAGGCCGGTTGATTTCCTGTCGTCGGTAGCCATGGTGGATCTTGAGGGCAAGGGCACCATGTGCCTGGTGTGGTCGACCCAGCTTCCGGGCCAGCACGAAAACCAAATGAGTTACCTGGACCTGATGGGCACAAAACCCCATCTGCTCAGTGAAGTGAAGGACAACATGGGCAGCGTCACCCGGCTATCCTATGTGCCGTCGACAAAATTTTATCTTGAAGACAAAAAGCAGGGCAAGCCCTGGATCACCAAGCTCTCATTCCCCATACATTGTCTGGAGACGGTAGAGAGCCGAGACGAAATATCCGATAGTCGATTTGTCACCCAGTACAAATACCATCACGGATTTTTTGACGGTAAGGAGCGGGAGTTCCGTGGTTTCGGAATGGTTGAGCAGTGGGACACTGAAGCATTCGCGGCCCTGAGCGACGGCACTTTGCCCGAGGCCTCAAACTACGATACTGCTACCCATGTGCCGCCCGTGCTCACCAAAACCTGGTTCCACACCGGCATGTATATGGGCCGTAATCACGTCTCAGATTTTTTCGCCGGTCTGCTTAATGATCACGACCAGGGCGAGTATTACCGCGAGCCCGGACTGAGTGATGCTGAGGCCAGACGGCATTTGTTGCCCGATACCATCATACCGCCAGATCTGACGCTGGATGAAGAACGGGAAGCCTGCCGCGCCCTCAAGGGTTCCATGCTGCGTCAGGAAGTTTATGCCCTCGATGGCACAGACAAGGAAGCTATTCCTTACACCGTGGTTGAGCAGAACTTCATCATTCAGGCCTTGCAGCCAAAGGGCGAAAATCGTTACGGGGTGTTTTTTACTCACCCCCGTGAGGTAATAACCTATCACTACGAGCGCAACCCGGTAGATCCGCGCACTCAACATGTAATGACGCTGGAGGTGGATCACTACGGCAATGTACTCAAATCCCTGGCCATCGGTTATGGTCGCAGGCATTCTAGCTTGCCCGAGTTTCGAGATCAGGAAAAACAGACACACACGTTGATCACCTATACGGAAAACGGTTTCACCAATGCCATAGATGATGTATTTCAATACCCTGACGACTATCGCACCCCACTGCCGTCTGAAACCCGGACCTATGAACTGACAGGCTTCGAGTCGGAGAACTATGCCCCACGATTCAGCTTCGATGAATGGACACGAAACGATTTTGATCTGTTAGCATCTGCAACAGAAATCCCCTACGAACAAACGGCCAACAATAGCGCGAAACAAAAACGCCTGATCGAACATGTGCGCAGTCGCTATCGTAAAGATGATCTGACTGCATTCTTACCCCCTGGTGAAGTCGAGCCGATGGCTCTGCCAGGTGAGAGCTACAAACTTGCGTTCACGCCCGGTCTTTTGAATCAGGTTTTCAAACGTAGCCAGGATGGTCAGCCCGATGAAAACCTGCTGCCGGATCCCGCCCCGATTCTGCAAGGTAAGGGGGCTGATCAGGGAGGCTATGTTGCTATCGACGGTAACTGGTGGATTCCTTCCGGACGAAGCTTTTTTGATATCGATGCAGATATTAGCAATCCCGCCAGCACCGCGTCGCAGGAACTCAGCACTGCCCGTGCGCATTTTTATCTGCCTCGAAAGTCCACTGATCCCTTCGATCACAGTTCATTGGTCGATTATGATGATTACGATCTATTGCTTACGCGAACCTCTGACGCACTTGGGAATACGGTTATCGCTGATAACGATTACAGGGTCTTGCAACCCTGGCAAGTGACCGATCCCAATCGCAACCGCACTGCAGTGGCTTTCGATGCTCTTGGTATGGTGGTGGCCTCGGCAGTGATGGGTAAGCAAGGTGAAAACCTTGGTGATCTACTGGAAGACTTCGAAGTCAACCCGACTCTCGCCGATCTGCAAGCTTTTATCGCTGAGCCACAGGTCCAGGCCGTAACCCTGTTGGGTAAGGCAACCAGCCGCATTGTTTATGACCTGGAACGATTCCAGCGCACGGGGCAGCCACCTTTCGCCGCCACACTGGCCAGGGAAACACACTTCCACGATCCAGGTGGTGATCAGAGTCGAATCCAGATCAGCTTTTCCTACTCCGATGGTTTCGGTCGTGAGATCCAAAAGAAGATACAGGCTGAAGCCGGTGAGGCGCCACAACGTGAGACTGAGGTGTCTTTAGCTACAGGTGATATTCAACCTGGTGAACTCATACGTGACGCTCAGGGGGATCTGGTATTGGCAGATACGCCTCAGCGCTGGGTCGGTACCGGACGCACGGTGTTCAATAACAAGGGAAAACCAGTCATACAATACGAGCCTTTTTTCAGTTCTACCCATCTGTATGAATCCGAACGTGATATGACTGACACCGGGGTTAGTCCGGTACTGTTTTACGATCCCCTTGAGAGGGTAGTGGCTACGCTTCATCCAAGTCACGTTTATGGAAAAGTCGTCTTCGATCCCTGGCAGAAAATTACCTATGACGTGAATGATACTGTGGCTGCCCATGGTGAACAGACCGGTGATCCTAGAACCGATCCTGATATCAGTGGTTATGTAACAGAATACTTCAAAGTCCAGCCCGATAGCTGGCAGACCTGGTACGACCAGCGCATTGGCAATCAAATGGGTGTGGCAGAGCGTGATGCTGCACAACAAGCGGCAGTCCACGCCGACACACCGACCATCGAGAATTTCGACTCACTGGGTCGTGGATTTATGACAATCGCGTCTAATCGCTATCAGCGAAATGATGAAGTTATTGAAGAGCAAAACGCCAACCGCATTGAGCTGGACCTGGAGGGTAATCAGCGTTCAGTGATTGATGCGCAAGATCGTATCGTGATGAGGTATGACTACATCATGGCCGGGCCGGAGAAAGATCAGGAAGAAGGTACACCAAACCGAATTCATCAAATTAGCATGGAGGCAGGTGAACGTTGGATATTGAGTGATGTTACTGGTAAACCTATCCGCACCTGGGACAGCCGCCGCTTTCAGCGGCGCATGAGCTACGATGAACTGCGTCGTCCCATCGGCCTGTATGTTACCGCGAATAATTTAGAGCGATTGGCTGAGCGTTCAGTCTATGGTGAAAATCAGGGTGATACGGGGAACCATCGTACTCGCGTGTATCAAGTCTTCGACAGTGCCGGCATCGTCACTAGCCAGGTTTATGACTTCAAAGGCAATCTACTTGAAGGTCGACGCGACCTGTTGCCCGATTACACTCAGGCCGTAGACTGGTTGAAAAATCCTGCTGCAAATGACGGCAGCTTCAGCAGCCGTACGACTTATGATGCGCTTAACCGACCCTTCACCGTCACCTCGCCAGACGGCAGTGTTTATCGCCCCACTTTTAACGAAGCCAACCTGCTCGATAAGGTTGATGTGAATCTGCATGGTGCAGCAACATCGACTGCTTTTGTCAATAATATTGATTATGATGCCAAAGGTCAGCGGGTACACATCGCTTACGCTAACGGTGCGCAAAGTAGTTACCGCTATGATCCGCAGACTTTCCGACTGAGCAATACGAAAACCACACGTCCAGTGAACTCCGATGCGACTGCCTCGCAGTTATTCCTGAACACCAGTGAGGTGCAGGATCTGCACTACACCTATGACCCCGTTGGTAATATCACCCGCATCAAAGACGCTGCACTGCGAACGGTGTTCAATACTAACCAACAGGTCGAACCTGTCAGTCGCTACACCTATGACGCGATTTATCGCCTGATTGAAACCCAGGGCCGGGAACACATTAGCCAGACAGGCTTTGACTTGAATCCACTTGATGGCAACTACCGTGACCATCCCTACATTGGCAACCGGGCCAACCCCAATGATCTACAGGCCCTGCGCAATTACATCCAGCAATTTGAATACGATAGTGTGGGTAACTTTGAGGTGCAGCGCCATGTTGCCAATGGGGGTAACTGGACACGACGTTACGACTACGAAGAAGACAGCCTCATCGAACCAGGCAAGCCGAGCAACCGCTTAACTAGAACGACGCTGGGCAACGGTACTAACAGCGTTGGCACCTACGACCATGACATCCACGGCAATATGACCAGCATGCCACATTTGCCGGGCATGGTCTGGGATTTTGAGGATCAGTTGCAGCAGGTGGATTTAGGTAGTTTAGGAACGGCCTATTACGTTTATGATGCTGGTGGGCAGCGTGTCCGAAAGATAACAGAGTCCCAAAATGGTGTACGTGAGAAGGAACGGATCTATCTCGGTGGTTTCGAGATCTACCGTGAATTTGGCGGCGGCGGGGGGGCGGTCACGCTGGAACGCGAAACGCTACATATTATGGATGATCAGCAGCGTATAGCCATGGTGGATACGCGTACCCAGGGTAATGAACCGGGTATACCGGCGCAGCTTATTCGTTATCAGTTTGGCAACCACCTTGGCTCAGCCAGTGTGGAACTTGACGATGTTGGTGCGCTGGTTACTTATGAGGAATACCATCCTTACGGCACAACGGCATTCCAGGCAGGGAGGAGTGCCGCTGAGGTTAGCCTTAAGCGATATCGGTATACGGGTAAGGAGCGGGATGAGGAGACTGGGTTTACGTATCATGGGGCAAGGTATTATGCAGCCTGGTTGGGGAGGTGGACCAGTTATGATCCTCTTTATCTGAAAGATGCAACCAACGTCTATATTTATGCACTTAATAACCCGATTATTGGGAAAGACCCAACAGGCGGGCCTATTTGGCTCATTCCTGTCGCAATCTATCTTGGTTATAAGGCCCTGTCTTCTGCGGGAGAAACGGCAGTTGAAGCAGGCATAGCCAAGGCTACAGGCGATGAAGATTTTAGCGTCGGTGGGACGTTCCTGAAGAATATGGTAGTTAATTCGACCATTGGGCTCATACCTGGAACTACCGAGGCCAAGATAGGGGTAAAAGTAGCGGTATATGGAACAAAGCTCGCGTTGAGAACGACTGCGGATGCTACACTTGATACCTTGACGCGGGACGGGGATTTTACTGAAAACTTAGTTAAAAGTGGGCTGGGGAATGTTGGTGGTGATGTTCTTGGTGAAGTTGTCAAAAAGGGAGGGAAAGCAGTAGTCAAAAGGCTTAAAGGGTCTGCTGATGAAGCGACTGAAGCAGTAACAAAAAAGTCAGATAAATTTAAAGTCAATGATACTAAATTAACAAGATCTCAGAGGAAAAGATCCCCAATACAACCAAAACGTGGAATTGAAAAAGCTCAGGAAATACGGGACTCACTGAATCTGAATACTAAAGCTGGTCGAGATAGAAATATCGCTTTTGCGGATGTAGACATCAAAGGGCTAAATCGGACTGAGTTAATTTCTCACAGTGGCGATTTTTCCTTAAAAGGAACATCAGCAGTTCCTACTGAAAGATTATTTAAGACTTTCAAGGTTAGCCATACAAGAGAATTTGACAGCGAAGTTAAATTATTGGAACAGGTGGCGCAAAGGTTAAAGCATAGCCCGACACAAACTGGTGTGGTACGATTGTTTTCAGAAAGAAAGGTGTGCGCTTCATGTGAAGGTGTTATCGAACAGTTTAAAGAAATGTTCCCGAATATTAGAGTGTTGGTGACTCATGGTAATAGATAAAAACAAAACTGGAAAATTGGTTATCTATTGTTGGTATGGTTATGAAAATAATGAAATAGAATTAAATTTATCTTCGCCTGAAAAATCACTGCGTGACTTTGAAAAAATATTCTTAAAAATGAATGTTGGGGAAAATTTATTTATAAATACAACAAGAGTACCAGAAGGGAGTCCGCATCATATTGATAATAAATTCGAAGTGGTGGACGAACAAAAAAATGAGTGTAACTCGATGCAAATTGTGATTACTGCGGAAAAACAGCAGGAAATTACATTATCCATTGAAGAGGAGAGTCTAATATTAGAGGTGCCGGTATATGTAAAGGAGTATTTTTTAGAATCTTTTTTTCATACTATAGAGTCAGCATATTATTACGACAATTATGTACCGACAATATTTCTTGATGACAATGGAGAAATAAAAAAGGGAAAACTGTATTTTTGGGCCACAGATGGACATGAGATTGTTTTTTGCTAATTCCAGTGGGGAGGGGAGGTGCAAGGTGAAGGAAAACCGGGTCAGAGAAGATATTTTTCTAATATTCGAGTATTTTGATAAATGATTAGTTAGGTTTTGAAGATCACATGGAGGTGAGATATGCCGAGAAAGCCCCGATTCAATTTAGTTGGTGTTCCACAACACGTCATACAACGTGGAAATAACCGAGAACCCTGCTTTTACGCTGAAGATGATTATCGACGATACATTAACTCACTGGCCGAGTCCGCTAGTAAATTTCATTGTTGTATTCATGCCTATGTCCTCATGACGAATCATGTGCATCTATTAGTCACACCGATGATTGACTACGGTGTATCGCAAATGATGCAGGCGCTCGGGCGACGTTATGTCTATTACATCAATAAAACTTACCGGCGAACAGGCACATTATGGGAAGGGCGTTACAAATCGAGCCTGATTGATAGCGAGGCTTATTTGCTGACATGTATGCGCTATATTGAACTAAATCCAGTTAGAGCAACTATGGTTGATCATCCGGGTGATTATAAATGGTCTAGCTATCATCACAATGCCATGGGAAAAACAGACAACTTAGTTTCTAATCATCCGTTATACGATAATCTTGGATTAAACGGTAGTGATCGCTTAAATGCCTACAGAGAGTTATTTCGTAATCATGTTGATAATGATGTGCTTCATGAAATTCGACAGGCACTTAATCATGAAGTAGTACTTGGGCGTTCATATTTTAAAGATAAAATCGAAGAGATAACGTGTCGTCAGACCCGGGTAGTGGGTCCAGGGCGCCCAAGGATCGAAGAAGATGCAGGTTATTACTTTACTGATTATTAGTATATTAGAAAAAAATCTTCTCTGACCCGGTTTTCCTTCTCTGACCCGGTTTTCCGCAGCGATCCCACATCTCCGCTTTCTGTTCAGGTGTATAGTACGTTCGAGTTCGGTATTTCATATTCAACACTCCATCTTTTCTTCTTTAAAGATAAAGTGTTGCGTCGATCAGTTGAAGTCAC
>JBLYYN010000154.1:0-5752 GCA_048550535.1 Gammaproteobacteria bacterium | reverse complement strand
GCTCAGGTAATTTTCTGTATGGACGACCGTGAAGAAGGTATTCGGCGTCATCTGGAAGAGCTGAATCCGATGATCGAAACCCTGGGTGCTGCAGGTTTCTTCGGTGTGCCCATCAACTGGAAAGGACTGGATGACGATACCATCACTCCACTTTGTCCGGTGGTGGTTACACCGTCCCATGAAATACGCGAACTGGCAGACACTGGTGAGGAGCACCGACAACAGAAACACCAGCATCGACGTTCCCTGCGCCTGGCACTGAAAAACCTGATACAACAGGAAACTTACCGCAGCCTGTTTACACCCTTGCTGATAACCGCCGCTGCCCCCTTTGGCTTGCTGGCCCTGCTGGGAAAAATTACCGGCTTCAGGCTGCTGGGGCAATTCAATGACGCTTTACGTGAGCACTTTGATATTCCTGTGCAAACCCGTATTACCCTGACTGCGCATAATGATGACCAGGATGCTACACCACAGCAGCCACGGATGGGTTTTACCGACAGCGAACAGGCCGATCGAGTACAAATATTCCTGCGCAACACCGGCTTAACTCAGGGTTTTGCACCCTTCGTGGTTTTCATGGGCCATGGCTCTATGAGCCAGAACAACCCACACCTGTCGGCCTATGACTGCGGTGCCTGTAGTGGTAATCATGGTGGCCCCAACGCCCGGATATTTGCTCAAATCGCCAACCGGACTGAGATACGCGACATCCTCAGGCAACGCGGCATCGATATCCCGGACGATACCTGCTTCCTGGGCCTGGAGCACAATACCTGCGATGAAAGCCTTTATTGGTATGACACCGAGCAAGTCCCAGAGCCTCTGCTGGATAGCTTTGCACAATTGAAACAGGAGCTGTTCCTCGCAGCCCAGAAATCCGCCCATGAACGTTGTCGTCGCCTGGCTTCCGCACCCAGACGGCCGTCACTGAAAACAGCCTTAAATCATGTTGCTGGTCGCGGCTATGATTTTTCACAGGCAAGACCTGAGCTGGGGCATGCCACCAATGCCGCGGCTTTCATCGGCCGTCGCTCCATGAGCCAGGGCGCATTTTTCGACCGGCGAGTCTTTCTCATTTCCTACGACCCAACTCAGGATGATGAGGAGGGCCATATCCTCGAAACCTTACTACTGGCTAATGGACCGGTAGGGGCCGGTATCAATCTGGAATATTATTTCTCCACCGTAAACAACGAACAGTACGGCAGTGGCTCTAAAATCACCCACAATGTCACCGGCCTGTTTGCGGTTATGGATGGCGCCAGCAGTGACCTGCGCACAGGTCTGCCATTACAGATGATCGAAATCCACGAAGCCATGCGTCTACAGGTGGTGGTGGAAGCCAGTACTGACCTTCTGACTCAAATCTATATGCGACAGCCGCCACTGCAGGAGCTGGTAGGCAATGGCTGGTTATTGCTCAGTGCCAAAGACCCGGACTCCGGCGCCATATCAATCTTCATCCCCGGCAAAGGCTTTGTGCCCTGGCAGGGCCAGGTGACTCAACTGCCTGAGGTAGATACATCCAGTGACTGGTACGACGGTCATCACCTGCCGTTAAATCCCGCACTGATTAAACAGGAAGAGGTTCATGCATAACTTCCTGAGCACGATCTGGCTGATTCCCATAGTGCCCTGGCTGGCCACAGCCTGGATTGCTATAGGCTATATGTTTAATTTTAACCGCGGTGAATCCGGAGAAAAACAGACCGCACTCACCGCACTCACTGCGTCCTTCATATCCCTGGTGCTGATACTCATTCAGGACGTGTATGCCCTCATCTATCGAGCCCCTGGGCAGATCCGTTTTGGCCCCTGGCTGGAAAGCGGTGATTATCGGGTCTACATCAGCTTTACTCTGGACAATCTGGCATTAGTGATGGCCACTCTGGTGGCACTAGTATCCCTGTTAATCATTAAGTTTTCAGTGAACTATATGCACCGGGAAGCTGGCTATCAGCGATTCTTTATGATCATGAGCCTGTTCAACGGAGCCATGTTACTGATCATGCTGGCGGGCAATGCCGTGTTGACCTTTGTCGGCTGGGAACTAGCCGGAGTGAGCTCATACCTGTTAATCGCCTATGCTTATACTCGCAACCAGGCCACGTTCAATGCCAATCAGGCATTTGTCACCAACCGTATCGGCGATGCCGGATTCACCGCGTCCATAGCCCTGTGTTTTATCTGGTTTGGCAGTGTGGAATGGTCGGATATTCTTAACGCCCAGGCCGGCCTCAGCAGTCTGCATATCGGTATGATTGCCGGCGGCTTTATAGTCGCCGCGTTGATTAAATCGGCCCTGATTCCCTTTTCACCCTGGATAGTCCGCGCACTTGAAGGCCCCACACCTTCCAGTGCTATTTTTTATGGCTCACTGATGGTGCATGCCGGTATTTATCTGCTAATCCGGCTTGAACCCTTGTTAATGCAGGACCAGGCGCTGTTACCCCTGCTGGCATTTTTAGGATTGCTCACCCTGTTTTATGGTTTTTTCAGTGGCCTGGTACAAACTGATGTAAAAAGTGCGCTGATGTTTTCCGTCATTTCACAGCTTGGGCTGATGGTATTCCTCATCGGCATTAAACAGTTCACTCTGGCCACGGTATACATGGTGCTACACGCTATCTGGCGTGCCTACCAGTTCCTCAATGCACCCGCTCAAATGCACCAGATGACTCGTGCCACGCGCCCGGTCAATAAAATTATCCAGCGCTGGCCATGGTTATACACCGCCAGTATAAAACGATTCTGGCTGGATCCTTTAGCCAACTGGCTGATTGCAAACCCACTCAAACTGTTATCCCGAGATGCCCGACATTTCGATGACACGGTGGTCACCCGAATAGTGGGTCTGCCGGCCCAGGCCTCGGAAGTCAAATCCACTGACCCAGCAGAAAATCCAGATCATGTGGGTTTCGGCCGAGGCATGGCCGGTAAACTGATGCAACATCTGGCAATGGCTCTGGCCTGGTTTGAAGAACATCTGGTGATGAAATCCACTGGCTCGGGGCTGTTTAGTGTTATTCAACATCTGGGCCATTATGTACTGCATATCGAGACCCTGCTCAGTCAACCCAGATACCTGATCATCCTGATACTCGCGACCTTTGTGGTGATTTTATAATATGAACATCAGCGAACTACACTGGATGAACTCAGGCGGCGTCCCCCTGCTCAGCTTGCTCCAGCTATTCCCGTTGCTGGTGACGGGTATTATTCTGAGTGTTAGAAATGATAGAGCGCTGTTCGTCATTGCCATACTGGGCAGTGTGCTGGAACTGCTTATCTCGATAGTGCTGTACAGTCAGTTTGACAATACCAGCCATGCCTTCCAGTTTGCTGAGCAGCTAAGGATATACGGCCCCTTCCAGTACCACGCGGCGGTCGATGGTGTTGCGGTTCTGTTCATACTACTCACCAGTTTGATCAGCCTGATGGCTGTGCTCTACAGTTACCTGATTCCCCTGGAACGTCGTAAACAATTTCTCGCCCTGAGCTTTATTATCATATCCAGCCTGATGGGACAGTTCACCACGCTGGATATGTTGTGGTTCTTCATCACTTCCAGTATCCATCTGATACTGCTGGGTTATGTGCTCTGGGGCTGGGCCACATCCCCGGAACGTGACCTTGCTTTATCGCGCTATATGCAATTCATGAGTACCGGTCTTTTATTATTGCTACTGGGTGTGATTATGCTGGGCTGGAATTTTTCCGACATTCACGGCTACTGGAGCTTCGATATTGTAGAACTGTTGCGGACTCCGATTGCGGATTCGATACAGTCAATTATCTTTTTCCTGTTGTTCTATGGCCTGGCCATACGCATACCCCTGTTTCCAATGCACGGCTGGCTACCCGTATGTGCAGAGCATGGCATGGTAGCCATTGCGCCGGTATTTCTGTTGGGTCTTAAAACCGGTATTTTCGGCCTGATTCGTTTTGTGCTACCACTGCTGCCGGATGCCGTCATTATCTGGCAGCAGTTTATTATCGCTTTTGCGGTTATTGGTATTTTCTATGCGGCCCTGCTGGCACTGATGCAGGTGAATCTGCGGCGCTTACTGGCGTTTGCGGTGGTCTCCCACACCAGTATCCTGCTTCTGGGTTTATTCAGCCTGAACCATGAAGCCTTCCAGGGTGGGGTTATGTTAGCGGTAAACTTCGGCATTGCCATTTCCGGGCTGCTGTTCACCGCTGGTTTTATTTTCTGGCGCACCAAAACGCTGCTGCTATCCAAACTGGGGGGGCTGTTTGATACCCTCCCCCTGTTCGGTATTACCTTCTTCATCGCCGGTGTGTCCATTATTGGTATGCCGGGTACCCCGGGTTATGACTCGGTACATCTGGTACTGGAAGCCTCCATCGAACGTTTCGGCGCATTACTCACCGTTGCCGCAGCAGTCGGCAACGTGATTGCCGCCGGTTTTTTACTCTGGGCATTCCAGAGGGCCTTCCTGGCACCGGTACAAAGCAATCAACCGGCCCATACTGACATCCATCCGGCCAGTCTGCAGGAGCGCCTGCTGGCATTGATGATTATTGGCACGCTGCTGGGAGTGGGCTTTTATCCGCAACCCTGGCTTGACCTGATTGAAAACTCACTGGAAGGCCTGAGCCTGCTGTATGGCCATCTGGGGTAATTATGACTGCGACTGATCACTTTTCAATTTTAAGCCTGTTAATTTACAGCCCGTTAGCGGCTGGACTGTTGATTGCACTCATACCCAATGACGCTGTGGCCAAACACCTGGCATTATTGGCTAACCTCATCGTGCTATTGATCGCTCTGATATTACTGGCCCAGTTCAACAGTCAATCAGCGGATTTCCAGTTTGTTGAAAAAATGAGCTGGATTTCAACCCTGAACATCAACTACCTGATTGGTGTCGATGGCATTTCTATACTGTTCCTGCCGTTAACCGCCCTTTTGTTCAGTGGCGTGATCCTGGCCTACTGGAACAGTATTCGCAGTTTAACCAGACTCTATTTTTGCCTGTTGTTACTACTGGAAACCGCCACCCTGGGTATATTCACCGCTCTGGATACCATGCTGTTCTTTTTGTTCTGGGAATTAACCCTGGTACCCATCTATTTCCTGGTCAGCCTCTGGGGCATAGGGCCTAACCGACGCTACGCTGCGGTTAAATACACCCTGTTTATGTTGGCAGGTGGCGTGCCTCTGCTGTTCGGCATTATTATTCTGGCTGTTAACCATGCATCCTATGACCCAGCAGCTCAGCTCAGCTTCAATTACCTGACCCTACTCAACACCCCGTTATCGCTGGAAAGCCAGACCACGATATTTTTCCTGCTGTTACTGGGTTTTGGTGCCAAGGCTCCGATATTTCCCTTCCATACCTGGTTACCGACGCTGGCAACTGAAGGCCCGGTGAGCATCGCTGCTATCATGACCGGCCTCAAACTGGGTGCCTATGGTTTTATCCGTTTTCTCATTCCACTGACACCGGACGCATCCCTGGAATATCACTGGCTACTGGCCGGGCTCGGCGTGATTGCCATTTTATACGGCGCCATCATTGCCATGAACCAGAGCAACATCCGTCGCATGCTGGCCTACTCCAGTATCAGCCATGTCGGACTGGTGGTACTGGGCATAGCCTCATTCAATATTCAGGGCATACAGGGTGCCCTGTTCCAGGTGCTGAATTTTTCCGTGGTGGCCGGCGGTCTGTTTTTGATCACTGGATTCCTCCACCACCGCACCGGTTCCTGTGACAGCTTG
>JBLYYN010000153.1:0-3184 GCA_048550535.1 Gammaproteobacteria bacterium | reverse complement strand
GTGCCGCAACTTACAAGTAAAGAGCCAGTCAGGAATAGGGCCAGCAGGATTGCCGATATATATTTCATAAAAATAATAATATTTCTGATTACCCCTAAACATCAGTAAAAGTAACGGGTGGTCACTATATGATACCCCAGGCATGTCATAGTTAAAGAAAACTAAGGAGATCACGACATGCCGAAACACACTATTCAACGTCAAAAAGGTTTGAGCTTGCCCAAATTCCTCGAATTGTTCGGTACAGAAGAACACTGTAGAGCCAAGCTGTACCAGATCCGGTGGCCCAACGGCTTTATATGTCCACAGTGCAACTGCACTCATTTCTATACCGTAACAACTCGGAATTTATACCAATGTATTAACTGTAAACATCAAACATCTTTGATCAGTGGTACTATCTTTGAATCTTCTAAACTTCCGTTAACAACATGGTTCCTGGCCATCTACTTCATTACCCAATCCAAGGACGGCGTATCTGGCCTTCATCTCAGACGATTACTTGGTATTTCTGTTAATGCAGCCTTTCGTATGAAACAAAAAATCCAACATGTAATGAAAAGCGCCGACGACAGACTTCTGTTGGAGAATCTCGTCGAACTTGATGATGT
Source organism: Gammaproteobacteria bacterium (assembly GCA_048550535.1). GTDB lineage: Bacteria > Pseudomonadota > Gammaproteobacteria > SZUA-229 > SZUA-229 > CBDULX01. The sequence continues at coordinate 2,573 of JBLYYN010000153.1, read as the reverse complement.
CTACTTTGGCGGTAAAAAAAAAGCGGGAAACGTGGTCGAGGAGCAGCAGGAAAAACGCCTTTTCTTGCGGCAGTCTCCCATAACGACAAAGGGCATCCAGTTTACATGCGAATGAGTAAAATCAGTTCATTTACCTCCGATGAAATAAATCGTTGGATCGCAAAGCATCTTCGTGGTGATTGTATTGTAACTACTGATGGTTACAGACCATTTTCGAACGTATGTGAAGTCGTTGATCTGCATCATTCGATCAATACCGAAGGAATTTATGACGACCCCGACAATACATTGTTTCATTGGGTTAACACCATGATTGGCAATGTAAAAAGAGCGATTCATGGGACATATCATTCAGTGAGTTCAAAACATTTACCGCGTTATCTGGCTGAGTTCAGTTTTCGTTTCAATAACCGATTTCACATGGGCTCGATGATTGATGTTATCCTTAAACAAGCAACCAAAACAAATCCTCTTCCTCATCACAAATTGAAACTTGCTGAGGAATGGGGGTAATCAGAAAAAGCAATTATTAACGAATCGCTTTGTCAGGGTCGACCAAAAAAGATTAATGCCACAATGTTGCGTTGGCAATAAAATATTCTTCATACTCATCTCCAGTCTGACAGGCAACACTGACTAATCGATATGCTTTGAGATTGGCACGGTGGAGATTTAAATTTTGCTCTGTTACTTTTTTGCCTCTACAAGCCCGCAGTAGAATTGTCTCTTTGTCTCATAGACCACATTAACTTTACCCACCAATACACATGTTTTGGATGTCTCCAAAGATAACAAATGAGACGCTCATATACAGGTGTAGCTCCATAATACGCTGCAATCCACCATGAAGATGGTAAGAAAGTATTCAGGATGATGTGAGGTAATCTATTTCCTTCCGCTTTGAACTCTTTTAATCGTTTTTGTGGCCACCCTTTAAAGGGATTCGGCGATCTTGCTTTTCCGTATTCGGCATCGGCAAGGCTTTCTGGAATCTTGTCAAAATCCCATGGTGAGATATGATGCATTAACGGCAGAACTTGATGAAGCAAAGGATACGTGCGCTTGATGTAGTCAAAATTTATCCGAGAACAATGCTTCTCAGTAAATCCGATTATATCCGCAGCATTGATGAGTTTAAAAGGCTCATAAGTAAGGGGTGCTCTTAAAGAGTGCTGATAAATATAATGAAGTGTTTCTTCATCACTCGAGGTTCTCGCATCTACTTCGCCTATCTTGAATAACTTTGCCCTCTTTAGCAATTTTTCGAAATCAACTTCCGGATAATAGGGAGGGCAATTCGGATATAAATCTCTATGGAGTTCAAAACATATATCTACATCCTCTACCGTTTTGTGTAATGAAGGCAGATGATGATGGTTCTGCGGAATTGGGGCCTTGGATTGTTTGAAGCCTGATTCTTGCATAATCTTCTGAGCACGATCGACCTCATTTTTGCGAAATAGCAGATCTATATCGCGCATCGGGCGAAGAGCTGCATCTGAGTACGTGGTATGACATAATGCTGCTCCCTTTATCACTAAGGGATTTAGACCTTTTTGATAGAGGTGGACTAATATTCCCTGAAGAACTCCAAAACGAACTTCAGCCTCATGCTGGTGTCGTTTATAAAGAATATTCAGGCTTCGGCGGACAGAAATTGGATAGATACTCTCTGATTCGTCAAGGTGCTTTTTAAGAAGAGGAGCCATCCCTTCTTTCTCAGCAAGAATGAGCATTTCTTTCCATGCGGTGAAGTCCAGGCAATGCTCGTTTAATAACTTATGTTGCAAGCCATGCCCTTCTATACGCGCACAGACATCTAGAATTGGAAATCGGGTCATGGGACCAGATCAACCCATTGAATTATATTTTGTGATTCGAGCAGTTTTAGAGCATTTATGACGTCAATTCTTATTTGGTTAGATTGATTGGGGTATATTTTTTCCAGATAATCGATTATCTGTCCTACTGTTTTATCCTCACCGCATAGCTGCAAGATTAAATATGCAGTCTCATTTAGATAAACTGCTTTAGTACCTGCTTTCGTATAGAGGAGAATATCGCTGTCTAATCTTTCAGCGGAATAGTTTGAGCTCACCTTTGGTTTCTTGTCATTATCCATATCCATCCATAAAATTGAGTCTAAATAATCGTAATGAAGTCACTTTGGCAGATAATGTTAAACATCAGTAAATTTGCCAGTTATCGTTGAATATATGAAGTAATTGCGATAACCTTTACAACTGACAGCATTGTAATTTATACCCAAGGTCGTTTCTAACATCAAAATATACAGAGGGGCAACTAATGTCTGAGAAAAAAAATCCTAATGGTGCTGAACAGAAGGATATAAAAAAAGAATCAAAAACATTATCCCGAAGAAAAGCAGTAAAAACTATTGCAGGTGGTGTTGGCGCACTTGCCGCATATCATACTCTTCCGGTTAACTGGTCAAAGCCCGTTATAGAACAAATATTTCTCCCAGCACACGCTCAAACGAGTGGTGTTGATGTACCTGTAGACCCCAGCATTCCCGTTACACCGGGCCATCCTGATCATCCTGATTATCCACT
>JBLYYN010000152.1:0-5814 GCA_048550535.1 Gammaproteobacteria bacterium | reverse complement strand
TCTGCGAAATTGCCAGCGTGGAAAGCATGACGGTAACTAAGCATGCGCTGTGGGCTCGAATGAGTATGAATTATTCATCGACACAGTATATCAGGGATCAGTCCCTGAGCTATCCCCAGGAATATTTATAAATGACTGTTAATAATGTAAAAAGCAAAAGAAAACGCAAATGAACGGAAATAAAAAACGATTTTGTATAGCTAAATTCACAATATCTAAATCAACTGGTGCTGTAAAACAGAATTTTTAGACGTCCAAATGAGCTTGGAATGCCTAATCTGTTATTTTTTAGCGTTTATTGACGTTCATTTGCATTTTCTTGATCTTTTGATTTTAATGTGTGTATTTGTGGGAATAGCTCAGGATCAGTCCTGGTATTTGGTGTATTTTTTAGACTGGCCGCGAACTTTTTCCGCTGGATATTTCTGCGCATTTTTTTCGATCTTGGCTTCTGTGGTAGTCACGATATCTACACCCAGTTTATCCGCAAGTCGGATCAGGTAAACCTGTATGTCGGCGATTTCATCCGCCACCTCCGCCAGGGTTTCGGCATCCAGCGACGAGGATTGTTGCTGGCTTAACCACTGAAAATGCTCCAGCAATTCTGCGGCTTCCACATTCAGGGCCATGGCCAGGTTTTTAGGCGAATGAAACTGGTCCCAGTCCCTTTGCTCGGCAAATGCTCGTAATTTGAGTTTGATGGTTTCAAATGGGTTGTCTTTCATGGATTAACCTTTTGTCATATCAAAACAAAGAACCCGGGGTTTCCCCGGGTTCTTTTATTTATTGACTGTTTACTCGTTTCAGTCCTGAACCACATCAAAGCTGACTTGCGGATTGACATCGGCCTCATAGTCAACACCATCAATACCAAAGCCAAATAGCTTAAGAAATTCATCTTTATAGTTTTGATAATCGGTGAGTTCAAACAGGTTGTCGTCGTTGACCCTGGGCATGATTTCACGACAGAGCTGTTGAACTTCATCACTCAGTTCCCAGCTATCCATTCGATAGCGCTTGGCCTCATCCAGATCCGGTTGGTCCTTGAACAACTGGCTGCGATACAGGCGATTCAGCTGTTCGATACAGCCTTCATGTTTGCCCTGCTGTTTCATCACCTTGAAGGCGGTAGAGATATATAAAGGCATCACAGGAATGGCAGCAGAAGCCTGGGTGACCACACTCTTCAGTACGGCCACATTAGCCTGGCCGTGGACATCACTCAGTGATGCGGTAATGGCTGTGGCGGCGCGATCCACATCTTCCTTGGCTTTGCCCAGGGTGCCGTGCCAGTAAATGGGCCAGGTGATGTCGGTGCCAATGTAGCCAAAGGCCACGGTTTTAACACCATCGGCCAGCACACCACCGTCATGCAGGGCTTTCATCCAGAGCTCCCAGTCCTCACCGCCCATCACGGTGACGGTATCGGCAATTTCCTGTTCACTGGCAGGTTCCACCTCGGCTTCGACCAGTATGTTTTTATTGGTGTCTACGGCCCGTGAGCGATACACCTCGCCGATGGGTTTCAGGGTTGAGCGTACCAGTTCCCCAGTATCCGGCAGTTTACGCACTGGGGAGGCCAGGGAATACACCACCAGATCCACTTCACCCAGGTCCTGTTTAATGGTTTCAACCACTTTCGCTTTCATCTCATGGGAGAAAGCATCGCCATTAAAGCTCTTAGCGTAGAGGCCAGCGGCCTTGGCGGCTTTATCGAAGGCCGCCGAGTTATACCAGCCGGCGGTACCGGTTTTCTTCTCCGTGCCCGGTTTTTCCAGGAATACCCCAATGGTGGCGGCATCAGAGCCGAAGGCAGAGGTGATACGGGCCGCCAGGCCATAGCCGGTAGAGGCACCTATGACCAGAACCTTTTTAGGACCATTCTCGACAGGGCCGTCCTTTTTAACCACTTCAATTTGTTCATTAACATTGGCTTCACAGCCGACTGGGTGGGTAGTGGTGCAGATAAAACCACGAACTTTGGGTTTAATAATCACGTGAGGCTTCCATTAGGATTTTTATACTGGACGCAATGATAACGAATTTTGCAGCATAACTTAAGTGGCGATGTGATGAACTGGCTAGAAGTTCAAACTACTATGAGCAAGCATTATTTTATAGTTACAGCTTCAAAGGGGGTACCAGCTGGTTTTTATGCAATACCCGATAGATTTTTATACTGCTCCTGGCCAGGTGCTTAATATCCCCAAGATTGGGTGTTTCACCCTGAGACAGTCGCTGTTCCCAACTGATTAATTCCGTATCCAGATATTCCAGTAGTTTCTGTGAGCAGCCATTACACATTCCGCTACATGCCTGAGCTTCTGGCATATCGAATGGGATTTTAGACCTGATCTGCTGGATCAGGTTATGCATGGCCGTGTTTGTATCGGGTTTCATGGTGGTTAGCTACTGATCTGAATCTATGCGACATGAAAAGCGTTTTAGTCATTAGCTTTATAGCATCATTCATTCAGTCTTATTAACTCTCTTTAGCTAGATAATTCAAAAATTTGTGAAAATACCTGAGCGCTTATCGCAACCTTTAGCCTCTCGCCTGATTTCCGCACCAATTATGAGCGAATAACTTAGATTTTAACGTCATGTGCGTCACCCGAGTGCAGTTTTGCATGATTTCGGGGTTATTTCCATGGCCCAAAACTTGCTCATGTTCAGTGATAGTTTTGATAGCTATCACCAACATAAACAGGAGGTGAACTATGTCAGCGATGATCGAACATGGCTACCTGCCAGCGGGAAAGTATATTATTAATCACGACATCATGAATTGCACGGCAGATGGTGTGGTTGCGAATCATCTGTATTCAGGGCGTGCGCTAGGTTTATCCGAGCCCTGGGATATTATTCAGCTGCATCCGGATTTAAAAGCTCTGTGGCCCGATATTCATCAGCATTACCAGCGCATCGACCTCAGACACAGTGATAATGTGATCTGGGATCTGGATTTAAAACAACTGGGTGCACATATTGGTCATCAGCCGTCGGTATTTTATTTTGGCCCCGATGAATGTCAGTACTGGGGCGACCAGGAGTGGATGAATACCGTTGAATATATCAATTCCAAAAATAATTTTATGTCACTGGCCCAGGAACTGGGTATAGATGTGCCTGTCACCCTGTGCTTCGATAATGTGGCCGCCATCGATGAACAGTCCATGCAGGATATGGTCTACCCCTGTTATCTGAAAGCGGCGATATCGGTTTCCGGTGTCGGCATATATCGCTGTCAGGACGAGCAGGCCTTTAAACAGGCTATAACAAAATTTGACGCGGATGTGCCGGTGCAGGTTCAGGAAGAAGTTATTACGGACACATTTCTCAATATGCAATACCGGGTGATTGGAAAAGATGTAGTCCGGTTGGCAGCTAGTGAACAGATTCTTGATGGTTTTGTTCATCAGGGCAATCGGGTACCAGCGAGCCATGAACCCTGGGAAGCGGTGGATGCCATGGCGCACTGGTTAAAAGACCATGGTATGAAAGGTGTTTTTGCCTTTGATGTGGCTATAGCACAAACTGACAAGGGTTTACGTTTCCCGGCCATTGAATGCAATCCACGATTTAATGGTGCGTCTTATCCCACCATGATTGCACAAAAACTGGATATAGCCGAGTGGAGTGCCATCAGTGTATCTACTCAGTACCATAGCTTATCTGATATTGACCTCAGCGGAATTGAATTTGACAGGAAGACCGGTGAAGGTGTCATCATTGTTAACTGGGGTACGGTACTGGCGGGCAAGCTGGTGATGCTGTTGGCGGGTGACAGTGATATTCAGGCGAAACTGGAAGTAGAACTTGCCTCTCGCCTTTGATAAGGTTAGCGGAATTTTGACCGGGCGCAGGGGCACCGGGTCTGGCTTATCTACAAGAAGTTATTTATGAATCAAACGGGTAGTTTTTCACTCATGGTCCACGGCGGAGCCGGGGCACTGGACAACGTCAAGGACAGTAAAACCGCGGTGCGTTATCTGGAGAGTATTCGGCAGGTTCTGCAGCACGGTCGAGAAGTGCTGACCCTGGGTGGTTCTGCATTACAGGCGGTAGAAGCCTGTGCTTCCTTGCTGGAAGATGACCCGGTGTTCAACGCCGGTTGTGGTTCGGTATTGAACGAGGACGGTAAAGTTGAAATGGACGCGGCCATTATGGACGGTCGTGATCTTAGTGCAGGGGCGGTGGCTGCGGTGGATAATATCGCCAATCCCATCCAGCTGGCGCGTTATGTGATGACCGAGAGTGAGCATGTCATGTTGATTGCCGAGGGTGCCATGCGCTTTGCCGATCACTGTGGCATGACGCGAGCCCCGGAAAATTATTTTTATACCCCGGATCGGGTCAAGCAACTGGAAGAAGCCCGTCTCAAACACAAAATCATGCTGGATCACGATGATACCGAGGAAGATAGTGAAGACCAGAAGTACGGCACCATCGGAGCCATAGCCCGCGATCTCCAGGGCAACCTGGCGGCCGCCACCTCTACCGGTGGTATTGTGAACAAACGCATGGGGCGTGTGGGTGATTCCCCCATTATTGGTGCCGGTGTTTTCGCCGATAACGAAACCTGTGCCGTATCCGCCACTGGCTATGGTGAAGATTTCATGCGATCGGTGATATCCAAAACCATTGCCGACTTTATCTATATGAAGGGCATGGATGCCGATCAGGCCACTAAAGCCGGCATAGAATATCTGCTACGTAAGGTAAACGGTCGCGGTGGTGTGATCGTTATAGATAAAGATGGCAACTGTTCCAGTGGTTTCACCACCAAGAAAATGATCCACGGCTGGATAGAGCACGGCGGCGAAGCAATGGCACGATTTTAGGGAATTGATCCTGCTGAAAGTCGCAGATGTGTTTACTTGTCTAAAAGCAACAGTCCGTAAATAAATTCATTAGCGTACCCAAAGGGCATAAATTCATTTGCGGATTCAAAATTAATTATCATTCATCCAGATGGAGGGCAATCCTTAGATGGATTGCCCTGGACTGTTGTTATTGCTGGGTGCCGAGGTCGGAATCCTGGGGTGATATTTCAGGATATAAATGCCGATCTATACATTCCTGAAGATACATGTCCGGGTTATCGGAATTTTCAGCTTCTTTTTCACACAGGCTAACCGCGTCATCGGCATAGCCGTCATTAATTGTTTCCTGTTCCTCAGCGAAACTGTTTGCACTCAAGGTCAGCATGGCGGCAAAGATAAAACTGTGAAAATTACATATAATTTTCATTAAGACGGCTCCTAAATAAGGTCATATGGGTGTTAACGTCATTGCAATCATTGTTGTGATTGCCGCTATTTTTTAGTGGTAATTGGTCTGCAGGTAAAGTGAAATAAATTGATCGAAACGATCATTTATTTGTATTGATCTATGATGCTGAGTAACGGCAGTAAAGCCCATGGTAAACGGGTTTTACTGTAGCAGGCTATGAATTTCCCGGGCGCCGAACATAATAATTTCAATGGCAATCAGAGTGATGGTAATCCATTCCAGGAATGTCGAATGCTGATGTTTCTGTTCGTCGGCAAGCATGCCAAACAGTTCATGGATGGTTTTGCCATTTCGACTGGTAGAATAAATCGTAAGCCCGACCAGGCAAAACAGTCATCATGCTCGGGATAACATCGTTCGTTCGACATGACAAAAAATCATCAGCTATTCGGGTCAGGGAGTAATGGCACTTAGTTAAGGACAGCATAGATCAAAGCTCCGTCATACCGGCATGTATTTAGCCGGTATCCAGGTAATTAAACTATGGATTCCAGCTAAAAGCATACTGGAATGACGAAT
>JBLYYN010000151.1:0-4433 GCA_048550535.1 Gammaproteobacteria bacterium | reverse complement strand
GCATTGCCAGCAATCTGCTGGAAACGGCAAAAAACATGCTGGCGGTATGCCCGTTGAACATCCGGGTACTGGAAGTACCCCTGGATGCTTCACTGGAAGATACACAACATCAGGCACAGGACTACATCAGACAGCTTAACCAGGGCGACGGCGTACTCATCCTGGCCGATCTCTATGGGGGTACGCCGAGTAACATCGGCCATGACATCATCGACCAGGTGAATATCAGGATGGTGTCAGGCTTAAACCTGCCCATGCTGGTAAAAGTATTGAATTATCCCGATGTGGATCTGCAAGATATGGCCGATAAGGCCAAAAGCGGTGGCCAGGCCGGTATACTGCTGTGTGAATGCAAGTGAGTTTTTTTATGAATGAAGTGACTTTAGCCATTGATATCATCAACAAACTGGGTATGCATGCCCGAGCTGCTGCAAAATTCGTCAATACCGCATCCGGATTTTCCAGCGATGTTGAAATCGAACGCAATGGCCATAGAGTCAATGGCAAAAGCATTATGGGTGTGATGATGCTGGCCGCCTCCAGGGGGACTCAGATTATCCTGCATATTCAGGGTGAAGATGCCAGCGACTGCAGCGATGCATTGAAAACCTTAATCAACAACAAATTCGATGAGGATGAATAGAACCTAATCATGAGTGCCATGTTCAACGGTATAGGGGTATCCAAAGGCATTGCCATCGGCACAGCCTATGTGCTGTATCGTGAACAACCGGAAGTGCCGGAATACCTGATCGATGAAAAACGCATTGATCATGAAATCAGCCGCTTTATTCGCGCCCGCCAAATTGCTCTACAGCAGCTAAAAGATATCAAGCAGAAAGTATCCGGTGATGTGCCCCCCGACATTACCCAGTTTATAGATACCAGCCTGTTGATGATCGATGACCCGGTACTCGCCGATGGCACTATCAATGCCATCCAGCACAAGAACCGCAATGCAGAATGGGCGCTGCAGGTGCAATGCGAACGGCTGGTGAAAGTGTTCGATGAAATGGATGACCCTTATCTTAAAACCCGTAAGGACGATGTCATCCATGTGGTGCAACGTATTCAGCGTTGCCTGAGCACCGACATCGACCCAGAACTGCCCGATGAAGATGAAGACCATCTAAAAGGCCGCATCATTATTGCCGATGACCTGACCCCGGCCGATACCCTGCTCATGCAGCATCAGAAAGTGGCCGCCTTCATCACCGAATACGGTGGCCCTTTATCCCACACAGCCATCCTCGCCCGTAACCTGGGCATCCCGGCCATTGTCGGTGTACACCACGCCAAACAGATGATCCATGCCGGTGAAGTGCTGGTGGTTGATGGCCAGCATGGCATGATAGTGGCCGAGCCAGACAGCAAAACTCAGCGTCATTTCCGCAGGCTGCAAAAAGACGAAAAACAGCGCCGACAGAACCTGTTCGAGTTAAAAAACAAACCCTCCATCACCGAAGACGGCCATAAAATCACCCTGCAGGCCAACATCGACCGTCCCGACGATATACGCGCCATGCGCCAGTACGACCACACAGGTGTAGGCCTGTATCGTACCGAAATGTTATTCATGGAAAGGAATGAAAATCCATCGGAAGAAATTCAGTTTGAAACCTATCGCCGGGCACTGCGTGCACTGAAGGGCCACCCCCTCACCATCCGCACCGCTGATTTAGGCGCCGACAAGGAAATGGACAGCACCCTGCAGCACGGCCCACTGGCCCATAACCCTGCCATGGGCCTGCGCGCCATACGGCGCTGCCTGAAAGAACCGCGTCAGTTCCTGCGTCAACTTCGAGCCATACTGCGTACCGGCGCCTATGGACCGGTGCTGATGATGATCCCCATGCTTACCTGCGTATCTGAACTAAAACAGACTCTGGAATTACTGGAACAGGCCAAACAGCAACTTAAACAACGCAAGGTTCGCTTTAACCCTAATATCAAGATTGGCGCCATGATCGAAGTACCCGCCGCGGCGCTATCGGCGCAAAACTTTGCCGAACGGCTGGATTTTCTCTCCATCGGCACCAACGACCTGATCCAGTACACCCTGGCGCTGGACCGTATCGATGATGAAGTGAGTTATCTCTACAAACCCATGCACCCATCGGTGCTCAAACTGATCGACATCATCCTGCAAGCCGGCCAGCAAGCGAGCATCCCGGTGTCCATGTGTGGCGAAATGGCCAGCGACCCTAACTACACTCGTCTGCTGCTTGGGCTGGGCTTGAAATGTTTCAGCGTACAGGCCAACAGCCTGCTGGAAATCAAGCACATTATCAACCACAGCCGCTTAGACATACTCGCTCCCGAAGTGCGTGAACTACTCAAACACTCCTGTACCTGCGACATCGAGCGTGGCCTGGAAGAACTCAACCTCAAATACAGTTAGTAGCAATATTTAGTGATTTCGGTTATCAAAATCAGTCACAGCCACTTGCCGTTATCCACATCTCAGCATAGACTTGCGCCGACAGTATTAGCAGATACTGCTAAACTCCAGGCAAATCCAGATGTAACAGATATTTGATATTCCTGTGGTTTAATTGGGTCACTCCTGCAAATACAGGCAAACATCACTACAGTCAAAATCTTTCTGGGCTTTGCTGGAAAAATAATACCCTGTAGCAGATCGATACTTCATACTGGAACCACTGGCAAATCAATAAGCAACGCCGGTCGATGAATGGGCTTAAGATGATAGAAACACCGGACAAGGCTGAAAACACAGAAAGCAAAATACAGGCACTGTCTGAAGCCCTGGAATCCGGCACTCTTTACACCGCCCGTGGCATGCTCAATGCACTGCACCCTGCGGAAATAGCCCTGCTACTGGAATCCCTGCCACCGCGTAATCGCGACCTCACCTGGGAACTGGTCAGTCAGGATAACAAGGGTGAAGTGTTAATCAGCCTGGGTGAAGAAGTGCGTGCCCAGCTGGTCAAGGACATGTCCCACGAGGCCCTGGTCAACGTCACCGAAGGCCTGGAGCTGGACGACTCCGCCGACTTTATCCAGTCCCTGCCCGATGCGGTTATAAACCGGGTATTGCAATCCCTGGACAGCCAGCACCGCGCCCTGCTGGAAACCGTACTCTCCTACCCGGAGGACAGTGCCGGTGGTTTAATGAACACCGACACCATCACCCTGCGCCCGGAAGTGACCCTGGATGTGGTGCTGCGTTATCTGCGACTGCTCGGTGACATCCCCAACCTCACCGACAGCTTGATCGTGGTGGATCGTGCCAACCACTACCTGGGCACCCTGCCCCTGTCGCAACTGCTGGTGAATGAACCCCAGCATACCGTGGCGGAGATCATGGACGACGATACCGAGTCCATACCCGTGGACATGCCCGACGCCGAAGTCGCCAAACTGTTCGAAACCCACGACCTGATCTCCGCACCGGTGGTCGATAAAAATAATTTCCTGCTGGGTCGAATCACCGTGGATGATGTGGTGGACGTTATTCGTGACGAAGCCGATCACTCGGTATTGAGTATGGCCGGCCTCACCGACGAAGAAGACCTGTTCGCCCCCGCCATACCCAGCAGTTATCGCCGCGCCATCTGGTTAGGCATCAATCTGCTCACCGCCTTCATGGCCTCCTGGGTAGTGAGCAACTTCGAAGCCACCCTGGAAAAAGTCGTCACCGTCGCCATCCTCATGAACGTAGTGGCCAGCATGGGTGGCATCGCCGGCAGCCAGACCATCACCCTGGTAATTCGCGGGCTGGCACTGGGGCAGGTCAGCAAATCCAATAGACGCTGGATACTCAACAAGGAAATAGTGGTCAGTTTACTCAATGGCATACTCTGGGCCATAGTCGTGGCCGCCATCGCCATACTCTGGTTCGGAGATTTCTCCATCGGCCTGGTCATCGCCGCCGCCTTAATTATCAACCTGTTCTTCGCCGCACTATCGGGGGTGGTCATTCCCATCGTATTACGCAAGGTGGGTATAGACCCGGCCATTGCCGGCAGCGTAATACTTACCACGGTAACGGATATCGTCGGCTTATTAGCATTTTTGGGACTGGCAACCGTGTTTTTATTATGAGCCCTGCAAAGGGTTCGTAATCAAGCGACTGAAAACCCCTTCTCTGGCAACGAGCTCAAAGCGAATACTGGCTAATTTGCACCTAACTGCCCTGAAAATAACTAAAATTTCCCGTTTCACCCAGCCTGGCTATACTTTATTATCAAAACATACTCATGAAATATGCGAACTCCGGAATATACGGCGTTCGTATATTAGGCTGTTATGCAAAGTTAAGGAGGTAAATCAATGACTGCTGACTACTCAAAATTAAAAAGAGAACGTCACGAGATGCCTCTATTTGTTAAAGATGCGTTGGAAGAAGGCGGCTTAATGAACGAGTACAAGGCTCGCCCAGCATATCAACAGAATGATTATATTGGCTG
>JBLYYN010000150.1:0-5840 GCA_048550535.1 Gammaproteobacteria bacterium | reverse complement strand
TGGTTTCTGATTTACAATCAATGAAAGAAAATAGAACGTTGATTAAGTCATTCTTCAGAAATGATTGTGTATCCTTTGCTGCGGCCTAGTTAGTAAGCCTGGCCATGTTTATACTTAATCAAAGACTCCTTATATTTAAACAACATAACTTTATAGCTTATGGATAAACAATATCCCAGCCTGAGCGAGCAGGACCTGCAATTATTAACCACTGCTGTTGAAGCCGGTGCTGCACAGTATTTCCAGGAACGTAGAGATAATATTGCGGAATTTGTCAGCAATATTTACTCGGTAAAAGGCTCGATCCAGACCAATAGCAAGGCATTTGGACTGGATATGATACGCGCCCCGCTTAATCTATTCTGGGCAGTACCCTATCTGGGCATACAGAGTATATCCAAAGTCAGTAACAAAACCGGCCTGGGTCCAGTTGGCCGCTTTTTGGGTAAAACCCCTGCAGGCTTTAAAACCCGGGTACAGAAAGAAGTGGACTGGCGCATACGTACGGAATTACTGGAACTGCCCTATGAGCAGGATGACCGATGTTCGGAAAAAGATGCCCTCATGGAAACCATCCTTAAGCAGGAAGCCATTGTTGAGTTATTAGAACATCAGTTTGATGAATTCAATCAACATATTCGTCGCGATGATTTTGAGCAGGCACTACAACGCGAGCTGGATACCTATGGCAGCACCCGAATAGCCGCCGCCGATATGGCCTGTAGTGTTTTAAACATATCCGCCGGGGCCTTTTTCTTTAAAAAACTGACACCGGGTGCCATTACCAGTGGTAGTGCTTTAGCGGCCTCGCTGGCCCAGCAGTCGGCTATCTCTAATTTTGTATTTGGCAATACTTTAGGTTCTGTGTATTACTCGCTGTTTCCTGCCAAAGCTTCAATGGGACTGGTACTGGCATCCACCGCCAGCATACTGGCAGCCATGGGTATAGCTTCAGCTTTTTCCGGAATTCTTACCGATCCTTTTCAACGCTGGTTTGGCATCCACCAGCGTCGCTTGAACAAAATCATTTCCAGCCTGGAACAAAGCTTTGACATCAGGGACAGTAAGGGCTTCCATCCAAAAGATCATTATCTGGCACGAATTTTTGATATTTTTGATTTCATCAAAACCATGACCTGATTAATCAATCGGTTTGGTTAGAGGACCTCTGATCAAGTCGTGATTGTTTTATGCTGACTAAAAGCGTCCAGATTTTCCCCGAAGTTCGTTGCAATAGAATAACTACAGCCTCACTTCCTGAATAATCTAAACACTTTTATCGCAGCCTGCCACAACCAGACTTAATCAGTGGTTCCTTAGTATTTAAATTCATGACAACAGTATTGGAAAAAATTAGATCTGGATTTTTATAATAGGCTGGAACTGGTTCGAGTCAGACTGAAACCCAGTGACTTCAGTGTGACTCGAATACAGGAATTACTTACGATTGGCAGCAATGCGCAAACGCAGAGCATTGAGTTTGATAAAGCCCTCGGCATCTTTCTGGTTATAGGCACCCGCGTCATCTTCGAAAGTGGCGATTTTCTCATCGAACAATGAATCGGTGGCGGAACGGCGACCAACCGCACTGACTGCACCTTTATACAGTTTGAGGCGCACTTCACCGTTGACATGTTCCTGAGACGCATCAATCATTTTTTGCATCATTTCACGCTCGGGACTCCACCAGTAACCGTTATAAATAAGGGATGCATAACGAGGCATCAGTTCATCTTTCAGATGTGCCACTTCACGGTCCAGCGTTAAAGATTCGATAGCGCGATGGGCTTTCATCATCAGAGTACCACCGGGGGTTTCATAACAACCGCGGGATTTCATACCGACATAGCGGTTTTCCACGATATCCAGACGACCGATACCATTGGCACCGCCCAGCTGGTTCAGTTTCGTCAATACTTGAGCTGGCGTCATGGCTTCGCCGTCTATGGCCACAATGTCGCCTTTCTGGTAAGTCAGTTCGATATAGGCAGGTTTGTCCGGTGCGGCTTCCGGCGATACGGACCAGCGCCACATATCATCCTCAGCTTCTGCCCAGGGATCTTCCAGAATGCCGCCTTCATAGGAAATATGCAACAGGTTGGCATCCATGGAATAAGGTGACTTTTTCTTGTTTTTGGCGAAATCAACAGGAATACTGTGTTTTTCCGCATAGGCCATCAGTTTTTCACGGGAATTTAAATCCCATTCACGCCAGGGTGCTATCACCTGAACACCGGGTTTTAATGCATAAGCCCCTAACTCAAACCGCACCTGATCATTACCCTTGCCAGTAGCACCGTGTGAAATAGCGTCGGCATCGGTTTCGTTGGCGATTTCGATCAAACGTTTGGCAATTAACGGACGGGCGATGGAGGTACCCAGTAAATATTCGCCTTCGTAAATGGCATTGGCACGAAACATGGGATAGACATAATCACGCACGAATTCTTCGCGCAGGTCTTCGATGTAGATTTCCTTTACCCCCATATCCTGGGCCTTGGCACGTGCCGGTTCAACTTCCTCACCCTGACCGATATCGGCCGTAAAGGTCACGACCTCACATTCATAGGTATCTTCCAGCCATTTCAGGATGACTGAGGTATCCAGGCCACCGGAATAGGCCAGAACCACTTTATTGACGTTGGACATGTACGTGCTCCAGAGAAATCAGGGTGAAAATATTCGAGGCAGAGGATTATACCGAAGCTGACGCGCATGTGCTAAATAATCACGCAGGATCAGGGCAGACGCTCGAATTGCACCATGACCCGTCGGTTCAGGTCGCGCCCCTTGTCGAAGTGATTGCCAGAAGCGGGTTTAGACTCGCCAAAGACTAGTCGTTTGATCTGTTTTTGGGATACCCCACTCTTGGCCAGATAATTGGCCACCGCCTGAGTACGCTTATCTGACAACCAGCGGTTATATCTTCGAGTGCCTGTATTGTCGGTGTGACCTTCCAGTCGGATAATGATGTTTTTATCATACCTGGCATACAGCGTAAGATTCTCCAGGGAACTCCTGGCCTGCTTGCTCAAGGTATGTTTTCCGAGGGCAAACAGCACGGCAACTTCTTTAAGGTCGTCGTAACCTATATCGATTAACTGGTCAATGCAGTTGAGAAACTGAGGCAGTGCCGGGTTGAAATTAGCGGATGACAGAGACACGGTTACATCATGCCGTTTATCCGTCCAGTCCTTATACACCAGAGTTGGGAACATGCCTGCATCCAGCTCATAAAGCATGCGCTGTGCCATAATACGATCGGCATAAAAGGGCATGCGTCCTTTACTCAGGGACACCTGACCCAGCTCCTTCTCTTCCATCCCGGATCTCCAGAATGGCGGTATCGACATCATACTGGCCACGCTGTCCTCCGCGGCCGGTTGCATCACCCGTATAATAAACGATAGCTCTCCTCCGGCGGAATAAACAAAACTACCCTGACCATAGCGGGGTATGGTGTGAATGAGTTCGCAACGAATGGGGCTGCCCTGTAATTCCCAGCGCGACTGTTCGATATTGGCCAGATAGCGCTGGTTAGCCTGCCCGGGAAAAGGCATGAGGATAAGCATCAACCAGATATGAGGTAAAAAGACCATAAGCAAAAGTAACAATGCGCAATACTGTTAAATAGAATAGCGGCACAGGGGCTATTTACTTTAGGCCTGGTCAGCCGAAAGGCGTGTAACGAACCTCCAGTAGATAATAGTGAATATCGCCTTTAGGGGTGGATACCTGAACATCATCGCCCTGGCTACGCTTCATCAAGGCTTTCGCCACCGGAGAATCCATACTAATATAGCCTCTGGATGCATCGATTTCATCCGGCCCAACAATGCGATATCGCACAACTTCACCCACATCGGTTTCCAGTTCTACCCAGGCACCAAAATAGACCTTAGAGGTATCATTGGGCTGTAACTCCACCACTTTTAACTCATCCACCCTTTTACTCAGATAAGCTGCCCGTCGATCTATTTCTCGAAGTTCTTTTTTACGATAAATATATTCCGCGTTTTCCGACCGATCACCTTCGGCTGCCGCCGCTGTCAGTGCTTTAGTCACTTCTGGCCGTCGTTTATGCCAGAGAAAATCCAGCTCCTCGATTAAACGATCGTAACCCTGTCGTGTGATGTAACAGGAAGCTTTGGCTTGAGGTGGTCGGTAGCGGCCCATGGGAGGAAAATAGTCGTAAGTCGTAAGTCGTAAGTCGTAAGTCGTAAGTCGTAAGTCGTAAGTCGTAAGTCGTAACAAGGATGTACTGAATCTTATGCAGTTACAAGTATGTGATAGCTCATTAATTGGAGGAAGATTTGTAAATTGAATCAACAATCAGTCAAGTGACTGATTATCTGGTTTGCTGTATTTGCACTGTTTAACGCTCACTGCTACGCAGCTTGCCGAGAGGGCCCGCAGATATACCGCTCTGAAAGGTCACATACTTTTTTATTAGTGCAGTGATCTTGAGCGCGCCACTCTTTGCCATGACCCACAGGGATAATGGGAAATGCAGATAACGCAAGGAGCGGTTATCTGTCCATGCGCCCGCGGCATAAAGTAGCTAAATCAACTTTGCTCTATTTTTTAAACAGACTAGTGATCCATAGCACGTCGCTCCTGCGCTTCTCGGTAACTGAGTCTCTTCGGGCTATCCCTGCCCTCTCGAGAGACTTGTTATTCCATTAACATCGTCCTGCGTTACTCTACCTCCCTACATCCTTGTAGGTCGCAGCGCCCGCGGCATACGACCGCACTACTTTATTATTCTTTGTAGTGATCTTAAGCGCGCCGCTCTTTGCCATCCATGGCACCGCGGCATACCGGTCATCCTGACCATAATTAAAAAAGGGCACCTAGGTGCCCTTGTAATAATAAACAACGTTTATTATTGTTATTCAGTCACTGCCAGCAGGCAGTATTAAGTGTAATGCTCGTAACGCTCGATAATATCTTTTACCAGGCCACTACGAACTATATCTTCATGAGTGAACTCGTGAACATATACTGAATCAAGACTACCCAACCTGTCAATAGCATCTTGTAATCCAGAGCCATTTCCTATGTCCGTTTGTCGGATATCTCCATTCACCACAACACGACAGTTTTCACCGATTCGGGTTAAAAACATTTTCAACTGGCTGCGAGTGCAATTTTGCGCTTCATCCAGCACCACAAATGCATCATTGAATGTTTTACCTCTGAGATACGCCAGGGGTGAAACCAGAATTCGGCCATTTTTTAGTGCGCATTCAACCACACCTTTTCCGAGACGATCAATCAGGCAGTCTCGGAATGCATCAAAATAAGGATCAAACTTTTCCTGCAGGTCGCCGGGTAAGAAACCCATATTCTCTCCGGCCTCCACCGCCGGTCGGCTAATTATAATTTTTTCGATACGTCGATTTTCCAGCTCTTCTGCCGCCAAGGCACCTGCACAGTAACTTTTACCCGTACCCGCGGGTCCGATTCCAAAAGTTAGTTTATGTGCTTTAATCGCCGAGATATAACTGGCCTGGGATTTGTTTTTTGCTGTGAGCGGTGGCGCGGCTTTATTTGAAGGGGAAACATTATCGTAATAAGTGTTGCGGGAATTTATATTAACGACTACAGAGTCATCGGCGCCTCGTTTTCGGGCAGCCCGCATTGCCTTTTTCTGTACTGCAGATCTTTTAGCCATAAGATTGATTACCTTTGATTGAATCTATGTAAACAACGGTTTATCTACTTCCTGCATAAAAGATTTATGGCTTTAATCACCCCCTTTTAAATTTCCTGTTTTATTTTTTATAGTGGAAGTTTTTTTTAGGGTCAAGGAAAAATTAATTTATTTTTGTTTTTTA
>JBLYYN010000149.1:0-23620 GCA_048550535.1 Gammaproteobacteria bacterium | reverse complement strand
TTATAAGTACGCCCTATTACAAGCACGACAGCTTTCTCTGTGCACTCTGTGCCTCTGCGGCAAATCTTTTTTGATTTTACGGCCGGTTCAGGGTGTTTGGGGTCACTCAGCCTAGACCTGAATTGCCAGATTAAATTTAAAACTATTTACAATGAGTCATATGAGGTTTGAGCCATTACTTATTAATAAATGAGTTCACACAGACCTTAATATCCCAATGATCTTATGGGGTATCTTTTTTATTAGTATGGATTTCGGGGTAAAGCTTCTCGGCACATTCGGGACAAATACCATGGCTAAACTCTGCTTCTGAGTGGTCTTTAATGTAAACTTCAATCTGACTCCAGGAGCCTTTGTCATCTCTGATTTTCTTACATGATGAACAAATAGGAAGTATGCCCCTTAAATTTTGTACTTCATCGATAGCCTGTTGGAGTTTGTGGATGGTTTTATCGCGCTCTGCCTCTGCTGTAGTACGTACATTGATTTCGTCTTTCAGCAGTTGGTTTGTCTGAGTCTGCTTTTTTACACTTTGTTCAATCTCGGTAGTGTATAAGATTTTTTTCAACATATAATATGCTAAAAGAGTCGTTAGTAACAAGGATCCAAATAAGACAAGCCATGATTGCCACATCTTCCAGGATTGATAGTAGAAGTCCGATGGTCTAAGTACCATTTTCCACTGACGTTCTGCGAAATTAAATGTTTTGTTCCAGTACAGGCCTGTCTGGATTTCCTCTGACGGGATTAGCGGATCTGTTGTTTTAGACATGTGTGAAGGTTGATTATGGAGTAAACGTTTTCCTTCATCAGCAGACATATCATAAAGAGTGAAAGAAATTTCTTCATTGGGAAAATTTTTCAGTGCGGTATCTATGGCCTGATCAATGCGAAGGACTTCTACAACAAATCCTTTTCGGTTTTTTCGGCGCTCTGCCTGAGTATTCAAGGTGGCACCTTTGTGATAGATCGGTTGCAGGAGCAAAATACCGAACTGGTTGCCTGTTTCCTGTACCAGGGTGATTCTGTCAGTAGCAGATAGTTTTCCCGTATTGAATGCTTTTGTGATGGCATTTAGCCGAGTGCTGTTGGATGCGATATCATAACCAAAGGCAGGGCTGTTGTCTTCAAAGGGATACAGGTAATAGACAACAACATATTCCTCTCGGCGTGCAGCCCTGACCAGCTGGTTAGTTTTTGAACGTTCCGTGAATTCAAAATTGTTGAACCCATCTTTACTTGCTGCGGATTCATAAGTGTTACGCTCATCGTCCTTCACCAGAGGGTTCCAGCCAAAGGTCTGGATCCCAGGATAGCGGGGCAGGATGCTTTTAACAATGCCGGTAAACTCGTCACGTGTTACTAGCGAGGAATTATTAAAAAAATCACCCAGGAACAAAAGAGCCCCAACATATTTATTCAGGGTGATTTCCACGGCATTCGTGTATGCTTTTGCCCTGGATTCAAATTCATAGCGCTGATTCATATGCTCCCAGCTGTAAACGAGCCAAAACATGAAAAATGAGAGCAAGATACCTGAAACAAGAAGATAAATTATCGGAAAAAAATGCCGAACAGGCCTTGCATCATGACTTTTATTTTTGTTTAATATTTTCATGTCCATTTCGAATATCGTCATGATATTAGGCTTTTTAATTATAAGAATAATAAAATGGGAGTGATCTGGTTTTAATGAGTATAGCAGGTTTTGTTTTTAGTGAGTGTTTTTGGCAGGCTTTCTGATTATCTTCGCTAGTGCTAATAACAGTGAATTTAAAACAATGTGTGAGGCTGTTTTTGCGCTGTCTACAGGTTTATTAATCACTGGCGATAGAGGGAATGATCGGGGGTACACCAAGGTTATTGATGAGTAGTTTAAAGCCGTGGTCTGTCCCTGAGTACTCCCGAATACTTTAATTAATTCGGACTTGGATCCACAAGATCATGTTTCATCAAGATTTGAGTCCATATAGGCGAGCCAACAAAAAACTCATACACATAATCTTGTGCGTTAAGAACATTTGTATCGGTATGGCCAAGGACTTTGGCAATTTTTAAAGTCGCAAATTTATTGCCCATAGGCTGAGCTTGGGTTCCCGGTAAAGGTATGATCTCGAGTTGACAGTTCATCGAGGTTGCCAGGGTGTCTTTCAGGTAAGTCGCCTGATGGTGAAAAATAACAGCCGCGTCAGCCAGATTAAAACAAAGTGCATAGGGTATGTCACGATGCATTGTGCGCGAAGAGGCAACCCACTTCATCTTATTGCCCGATGTAAACACTCTGAGTACAGCGGGAACATCGGTTGGATTAGCAAAAGCTGATGTATCGATGGTGGATATATCCTGGGAAAAAATACTGTCAAACAGCGTAGTTGCATCACATCCAAAATTGTTCTGATCCGCTACATTAAATATCGTACCGGAAAAATTACCAAAGGAACCCGGTTCTAAAACGTTATTCGGAGTCACCACTCGAATGTTTTTCGCACCAAGATCGCAGATATCACTGATTTTATTTGCCTTATCAGCGCGGATAAGTATTGAATTTCCTTTGTTGCTCAGGAAAGGAGTGCCGGCGTTTTCGGCATCAGGGCCATCAATAAATCCTGCATTATACAAACTTACCATCAGATTTTTCGGTCCCATTGCCAGGGCCGGTTTACCGTGCATGATGATGTTTTTGACCTGGAGTTGTTCGTTGGCGATCTGGTTCACCGAAACAGGTGGCGACGTAGACCAGCACACTTTTACGCCCCCATTTTCAGGTTTTAGTAGTTCTGCCTGCAAGCCAGCGAAATTACCTAATCCAGGATATGAACCGCCATGCATTGCTTCTAACAGTGCAAAATGATAATTACCTGCGGTAGAGATAATAAAATCACAATCCATATCACCATGCAGGTCGTTGATATCGTTTGAATTGAGCTGTGTAAGATAAGGGTCTTGCACGATGGTATCCTGCGGCCACATTAAATTACCAAGGAACTGTTGAATTACGGGATCACCCGTTACTGGCGGCACAGAAGAAACTGATGCGGAGAATAAAAAGAAATAACTGCTGATTATTATCATAAATGCTTGTTTCATAATGGGTCTCTTGCTTTTAAATATTTTATAAAAATAGAAAATTAGGAGAGCGGAGAGAATTAAACCGGTTTTATCAAAGCTCGCTGAATGTTTATGTTATTTTCGGGATAGACCACGAATTTTGAAGAGCAGTCTAGAACATGGTCTGTACCCGAGTACCCTGGTTTACACTAAAAAACCTGATGGATAGGCTTAAGATAAATGTAGTCCAAGTTATGCTGGAAGGTATTTAACAGAGGCTTTAAATGAAGAGTCTGTAACAGTAACGAAGGGCTCTATTGTCTTTGGTTGATCTGAAAAACACTCGATAAAACAGGTATATAGTTGATGGGTACTGTTGAATGCCATGTTTATAACAGGGTAAAAAATGAGAAAAATTCCCATGCTTATTGGGTAGCTATAGCTGTTTAAATGACTGGATTTTATCTAGCCGAATCTTCCACCTGTTACCCTGGCTATCATCCAGCAGGAGAAACTCGCCTACAGCTTTTTCTGTGGCTATATCCACTGGCTCCAGTTGCTGGATATGTGTTTCACCATCATCGTCCTGCCAGTGTATGCACAGGGTAGCACCGTGCATGATATGCAGTTCCAGGCTGGAGTGAATCTGGCAATCTATTGGGTGGTATGGTGACATGCCTGTACTGCTCTGGTTCATAGTTGTGCTTGAGAGTAACAGCTTATAATCATTATATATACTGCGGTTTAGCGGTGCCTGAAAATGCTCTGACTCACTGCGGTTGCCCCAGCTCTATTCACTATTCCTAGTTCTATTTCGCTAACTACTTTTTTACTTTCTTTGTAATGTTTAAGGCTTATTCAGATTCAGAATATAAATAAGTTAAATTTAATCACTAAAAGGGGATAAATGAATGATCGGGGAAAGGCCAGGGTGATTGAGGAGTAGTTTAAAACGGTGGTCTGTCCCTGTATACGTTGGTTTTCCGAGTTATTAGTTAAACAAGCTTTCGTCAGTTACCACACCATATATCACTGAGCAGCAGCTTGTGCGTCACTTCGGAGATCATTCAGGGAAATGCCATTTCCAGCAAAATAGATCGAGACACGACCATCAGGTTCGTTAATGGTAAAACCATCGTTTACGAAGGGCGGTTTTCCGATGAGATTACCAATTTCCGGTTGTTTACCACTTTCATGTGCTAAAGTAGCACGGCAGAATCGATCACCACACTGCATGTTTTCGAGCGTGATCCCTGGCAGTTCTTCCAGGCTATTTACGGCTTGTTCTTTAGCTTGTGTAGTCAGATTCCAGTCCCAGTGTCCAGCATCCAGAGATTCATCAATCCAGTGACCCAAGTCTACTTCTGAGATGGTCGTGGATTGGGGGTTTACCTCATCATTACTAGAAAGAGCTATGTCAGAATCTTGCTCGGTGCTATCTAATTTGGCATCATTTATAGTTTGCTCAGTTACTCCAGACTCAATAGTAGCAAGCTTGGCTTCAAGTTTTGCCAGCATATTCTTCAGTTGATCTTGCTCTATTTTCGCTAGCCTGAACTGCTCCTGACTGATCTGCTGGTAGTTTTGCAGAATGCCAGTCAGTTTATCCAGCTTTTCCTGAACTTCCAGATCAGAGTCTATAGCGACTTTCGGAATCATTGCTTGAGTCTGTTTAGTAAAATCATCTTTCCCCATAAGATTATAAGCAAGTAGTGTTATCGTGATAACAGATACAGCTAAAAAAATATTGGTACGCATGTTAAACCTCCATGATTGAAAGTATCATTACATCCTGACATGTGAATGTTTCCGCATCACTATGAATGTTTAAGTCTGTTGGAGTTATCCCTGCGAAGATCGTAATGACCGTCTTCGCAGGGATTTGATATTTACCGATTATTCACTAACAATTCATTAATTCCTGGTGTAGCACCTGGCGGAGCACCAGGCATCCTGATCGCTACTTGTGCCCAAAGTTGCTGTGAGCACCCAGACAGCACCACTAATATAAACATTGCATGTGGAAGACTCGGATCCTGTGTCTAGCTCTCTAAACCCAACCCGGCTCAGATAACAAAAATTACTCGCTGCCAGAGGCCCAATGTCGAATGTGGAACCGGCTGTGTTGTAGCGAGATGCGTTTAAAACATCACTAGGGTTAACAGCACTCGCGGGAAGAGCAATTAAAGACAAACCTAAGAGAAGCATTACTTTGGTAATATGACGTTTAAAGTTCATGGAATCGACTCCTTGATTATTTAAGATAATGAAGACATTATGAAGGATTACTGCGTTGAATCGGAATAAGAATCCCTCAACTTTTAGACATCTACTGATTTTCAGTTTACATAATTCGTGCCAACTGAGGCGGTGATACGAGTGGCACTAGTCAATAGTCTATCTCGCTAGTCAGCCACTGTCTGTGAACTATTTATGAAGTATTTTTTACGCGACACTATCAATACTCATGTCTATTAGAGTCTTCTCAGGGAAGTTCGTAATGACGGTCTTCGCAGGAGTTTATCCGGGGATAGGCCATGGTTATTGATGAGTAGTTTAAAACGGTGGTCTGTTTCCGAATACTTTCAAGGTCATCCAATTAGTTCTCCTGTGTAGCTATGTTCCAGCGAAATCAAATCAACTTGATCAAATAAACAATAAATATATTTCGAATCCCTTGCAATCCTCTGCATATAGGTCTTATATCTCACATAGAAGTTTCATTTTGTGGTAAGGACCAGGATGTGAACCACTTGAATCGATGGGACAAAAGACCACGTCGCGAAGACTTGTTATTGCAGTATTTATTTGAAATACAGCAAGCAGAGTCATGTATCTCCGATACAGCTATACAGCAACTAAGCACTGAGTTCGCCATAGCCTGTTCTGAAATTGCAGGTGTCATTGATTTTTATTCTTTTTTACACCGATCACCCCGGGGTCGATTTAGTATCCTGTTCAGCGACAACATCACTGACCAGATGGCCGATAGTCGTCCCTTGCTACAGCAATTGTGCCAGCAATTAAATATCAGCCAGGGTCAGGTTCGTGCCGATGGCCGGGTGAGCATTGATACGACCTCCTGTACCGGCATGTGTGACCAGGGCCCCGCTTTACTGGTTAATAATTTTCCTGTTACGCGACTGGATAGCCCGCGTATTGATCATATCGCCGAGTTGATCGAGCAGGACAGGCCGCTGCATCAATGGCCAGCTGAGTTTTTCGAAGTGCAGGACAACATCCGCCGCGCCGATATTTTACTGACCCAAAACACCCAGGATGGTGATGCCCTCAAAGCCTTGCAAGAAGAGGGGGCTGACACCTTGTTGCAACGTATCGCAGATTCCGAGTTACGCGGTCGCGGCGGCGCCAGTTTTAAAACAGCCATCAAATGGCAACTGTGTCGTAACGCTCATGCAGAGCGTCATTATGTCGTCTGCAATGCCGATGAAGGCGAACCTGGCACTTTTAAGGATCGTGTATTACTCAATTCTTATTCCGCCCAGGTCATTGAAGGCATGACCCTGTGCGCCGGCATCATCGGCGCGCAACAGGGCTTTATTTACCTGCGCGCAGAATATCTGTATTTGCTGCCCAAGCTGGAAGCGGAACTGGAACGCCGCCGTCAGCAGAACCTGCTGGGTGAGAATATTCTGGGGCAAAGCGGTTTTAATTTCGACATCGAAGTTCATATGGGCGCTGGCTCCTACGTCTGTGGAGAAGAATCAGCCCTGTTGCAATCACTGCTGGGCAAACGGGGCATACCACAAAAACGTCCGCCGTTTCCGGTCGAAAGGGGTTATCTGGGCTTTCCAACGGTGGTCAATAACGTAGAAACACTGATGGCGGCCTGTCAGATCGCATACCACGGCAGTGACTGGTTTACCGACAAAGGTACCGCCATATCCTCAGGAACAAAACTGCTGAGTATCTCAGGGGATTGCAGCCAGCCCGGGATTTATGAATACCCCATGGGTACCTCGGTGGCGGAGATTCTGGTGGAATGTGGGGGTGATGAAACCCAGGCGGTACAGATTGCCGGGGCCGCTGGTCAAACCCTGTGTCATCGCGAATTCAATCGCCGCATTGCCATTGAAGATGCCTCCACCGGTGGCTCGTTTATGGTCTTTAACCGACATAGAGATATGCTGGACATGGTACAGAACTTCGCCCATTTTTTTGCCCATGAGAGCTGTGGCTTCTGCACGCCCTGCCGCGTTGGCAGTGTGCTGGTGCGGGATCTGGTCGACAAGCTGTATACCAGTCATGCTACCCAGAACGACCTGCGGGATATCGAACGCATTGCCAAGGTGATGCGTAATGCCAGTCATTGCGGACTGGGCACCACGGCATCGAATCATATACTCGATACCTTCAATAACTTCCCGGACAGTTATCAGCGCCGTCTGCGTTCTACTGAATACACACCTGCCTTTGATCTGGATGGCGAGGTCAGTGAGGCCAGGGCGATCACCGGACGTGAAGATGCTGGAGCCCATATCGCCGTGGAGACTAAACCATGAGTGATGCACAGTTTTTTATCGATGGCAAAAATATCCCTTTCCAGACCGGGCAGACTATCATGGATGCCGCCATGGACGCCGGTGTCTATATCCCACATCTGTGCCATAACCCGGACTTTGACTCCACCGGCAGCTGTCGCCTGTGCCTGGTGAAACTCGATGGACGTTATGTGACTGCCTGTACCCAGCCTGCCATTGCCAACAGCAAGGTAGAAAACCAGACTACGCAGATCAACAATCAACGCAAAAGCCTGTTGCAAATGTTATTTGTCGAAGGCAACCACCAATGTCCAGGATGTGAAAAAAGTGGTCGCTGCCAGTTACAGGCGGTGGCCTATTATGTGGGTATGCTGTCACCCCATTTCACCCACCGTTATCCTCACCGTCAGGTAGATGCCAGCCATCCTGATATGGTGCTCGATTATAATCGTTGTATTCTTTGTGGGCTCTGTGTGCGCGCCAGCCACTGCGCTGACAAAAAAAATATATTCTCGATCAGTGGCCGTGGCATAGATGCAAAA
This sequence comes from Gammaproteobacteria bacterium, assembly GCA_048550535.1. Classification (GTDB taxonomy): domain Bacteria; phylum Pseudomonadota; class Gammaproteobacteria; order SZUA-229; family SZUA-229; genus CBDULX01. The sequence goes on along the minus strand of JBLYYN010000149.1, from coordinate 15,528 downwards.
CTGGTGATTAATTCTGCCTCGGGGAAATTAGGAGACAGTGATTTCAGCATCCACGATATTGCGGCCAGTGTCTGTCCCGTCGGTGTCTTTTTGCTCAAAAATAAAGGCTATGAAACGCCCATCGGTAAACGTTTGTATGACCGGGAGCCTATTAGTCTGGTAGGCGATCTGGCGCATGCGTTAAAAAGGGAGAATGCAAATGACTAAAAAAAAGCTGACCGTGGCCACTACCTCATTGGCGGGTTGCTTTGGTTGTCATATGTCATTGCTGGATATCGACGAGCGACTGCTGGAGCTGATTACACTTATTGAATTTGAACGCTCACCCTTTAACGATATCAAACAACTGCAAGCGGTGGATGTCGGCATCATCGAAGGCGGCGTTGCAAACACGGACAATGTCGAAGTATTACGTGAGTACAGGCGACAGAGTAATATTCTGGTTGCTATCGGTGCCTGCGCGATTAATGGAGGCATACCTTCCATGCGTAACAGTTTTGCACTAGAGGACTGTTTAAAGGAATCCTATCTGGATGGCATTGGTGTAGTTAATCCGATGATTCCCAATGACCCGGAAATACCTTTATTGCTAAACAAGGTGCATCCCATCCATGAAGTGGTCAAAGTCGATTACGTATTACCTGGCTGCCCGCCTTCTGGCGATACTATCTGGACCTTTTTAACCGAACTGCTGGCTGGCAGACCCATCCAGTTTCCCTATAACCAGATCCACTATGACTAGTACCATGAACAACGAACTGGAAACCGCCAGCCAACCGGATAAACTCAAACGAGTCATCATCGAACCCCTGACACGTGTTGAGGGCCATGGTAAAGTCAGCCTGCTACTGGATGATGACAATCATATCCACCAGGCCCGCTTACATATTGTCGAATTTCGTGGCTTTGAAAAATTTATCCAGGGTCGTCCTTACTGGGAACTGCCGGTGCTGGTACAGCGCCTGTGTGGCATCTGCCCGGTCAGTCATCACCTTGCTGCGGCTAAAGCCACCGACATGCTGGTTGGGGTTACCCAGCTTTCAGACAGTGCTGAAAAAATTCGCAAACTGATGCATTTTGGCCAGACACTGCAATCCCATGCCTTGCACTTCTTTCACCTGTCATCACCGGATTTATTGTTTGGTTATGATGATGCCGTACGCCATCGCAATATTGTCGGCGTCATAGAAGATCATCCTGAGATTGCCAAAAAAGGCGTCCTGCTCAGAAAATTTGGCCAGGAAATTATTCGCCTTACAGCCGGTAAACGGGTACACGGTACTGGCGCCATTCCCGGTGGCGTGAATAAAAACCTGAATGGCGATGAGCGTAACTACTTATTAACTGACATTAAACTGATCATTAGCTGGGCACAGGATGCTATTGATCTCATTAAAACTCTTTACCTGAACGATATTGACTACAACCGGGAATTCGCCGCCATCGAAAGCAACATGATGAGCCTGGTAACGCCTAATGGTGAACACGAGCTGTATCATGGTGGATTACGTGTAAAAGACACACAGGGCAATATCATTTTCGATCACCTGGATAGCACGCAATACGAAGATCTTTTGCTCGAATCGATTAAAAGCTGGAGCTATATGAAGTTCCCGTTTATCAAATCCCTGGGAGAAGAAACCGGCTGGTATCGGGTCGGCCCGCTGGCCCGGGTCAATAACTGCGACTGTTTCAACACGCCACTGGCCGAAACGCGACGCCAGGAATTTTTTACACACCATTCGGGCGGCCCAATACAGGCCACCATGGCCAGCCACTGGGCGCGCATGATTGAACTACTGCACTGCACCGAAGCCATCGAACAATTATTACACGACGACGATTTATTAGGCGATGATCTGCTGCGTAAAGGCGACATGCAATCTCGAGGAATCGGTGTCATCGAAGCCCCGCGGGGCACCCTGATCCATCATTATGAAATTGATGATGATGGCATTGTTACTAAAGCCAACCTGATCGTATCTACCACCAACAACAACCAGGCGATGAACGAATCCATTCGCCAGGTCGCCAACCAGTATTTGCAGGGCAATGAACTCACCGAGCCACTGCTCAATCAAATTGAAGTCGCTATCCGTGCCTACGATCCCTGTTTATCCTGCGCCACCCACGCTCTGGGCAAAATGCCCCTGCAAATCGAATTGCTTAATCCAGATGGCAGTATAGCCAGTCAAATAGTAAAACGTGTCACGGGACAAATAGAACAAACATGCTCAACGCCTTAAACACAAACAGCCCCAGCAAACCAGTACTGGTATTTGCCTACGGCAACCCGTCGCGGGGTGATGATGCACTGGGCCCGCAATTACTGGAACTACTCGAAACTAAACTATCGAACACTGAATTAGAAAACAAAGTTGAATTACTGACTGATTTCCAGTTACAGATTGAACATAGCCTTGATCTAGAGAATCGCCAGCATATTGTATTTGTTGATGCCAGCCTCAATACAGAAAGCGCGTTTAGCTTCCAGCCTGTGCAGGCAGAGAAAGACGACAGCTACAGCTCACACGCTATGAGCCCAAACTCATTATTAAACCTGCACCAGCAACTCAACCCGGACAAACAATGCAATGCCTATCTACTGGCCATTCATGGTTATGACTTTGAACTGGGCAAGCTCATTAGTACACAAGCAGCCAGCAATCTTCAACAAAGCCTTAATTATATTTACAACTGGTTGCTTATTCATGTAGATTAATTCAATGACTTCCGTTTCTCATCCCTTTGAGAATCACCTGCCATATCGGCTAAATTTAGATTACTCATAAATAGAAAAATGGGCCTGTCAGTATGTGAGTTTAGGCTTATTAACGAAATTCAATAATAGTTAAAAAAGGAATTTACGACCTTGTCCATATTTTCGTTTAATGATAGCGTCATATTATTGATATAAGATAACTATTTGTTTTTGTGGATAAAATTTATTGGGCCCCATCATGAAGTTGAAAATGTTATTTAGCCTTATTGTGCTTGTCCTGGTTTCCAGCTGTGCGAGTGTCTACACGCCCACTGCTAATGTGCTTGAAATGAAAAATAAAATGAGCAGAAACCAGGCGATTAAAGTTTTTAAGTCTGCATTTATAAAACCTGATCAGATCCGGGGTTTCTGCCAGGGAAATGGTGTTGATGGTGGGGGATTATCGGGTCAAAAATGGCATCTTAACTCGGAACATCCAAAATTAGTGGTAACCAAAAGCGATATTAGCTTTAATGTTCAGCAGGTTTTTGTCAGCTATTCCTCGAGTGGTAATATAGCCACCCAGGGTGCGGCTGGTTTGACTACGACATCGACGGTACAACGTGTTCCTATTCGGAAAACCATAAAGCTATCAGATATAGAAGAAATAACATTACATACGGAATCGGGCGCCATGACTCGTCGATGTTATCGGCCTGATGGTCATACGGAAGTAGTTGTTCATTTGAGTTCAGGCTTTGGTCATTGGTTTGCGATGGTATTGAAGAATGAAGATATTGAACGCTTTGTCGCGGCAATGATGATTTTAGTCCCCCATACGGAAATAAAAACAAGCTGATTTTACGTCTATGTTTTCAGATGACATTATAGTCAACCTGGGGCGCTTCCAATATCTGTAAAACCCACTGATTTTCTGGGTATGATTTGGTACATCCTGAAATATTTATTGCAATGTTTAAGGCTTATTCAGATTCATAGTAAATATTCAACTTTTAATCACTAAAAGGGAATATAATGAATGATCGAGGGCAGGCCATGGTTATTGATGAGTAGTTTAAAACCGTGGTCCATAATACTAAATATGACCCCAGAAGCATGATAATGTGTCTTATTTGTTACCGATCCCTTTAATTTAAATTATTAAATCAAGTAAGCCATGTCTAAATTCCCTAAAAAAAACAAATTATCAGACAAAACAAAAGACGAAGCACTAAAAATAGCACGTGCCACTCAAAAGCCGGGACAAACGAAAGAGCAAACAAAGCTAATTACCCAGGGCATACAGAAAGGCATAGAACAGTACAAAAACAAACAAAAAGAAAAGACTCGAGAGCTGGATAAAAAACTAAAAAAATATACGGCTAATATCGATTCACCTGAATCTTTAGCTGATAATGTGCTCGAACCTGAAGCCGTTAAAAATACTAAACTACCATGGGTTTTATTAATACTTTCATGGATTGGATTCACAGCATATATTGTGTTGCGTAGTTAATATATCCTGGGGTTGGTGGTATTTTATACGTAAATTATTAAATAATGTAGTATAGATTAAGCCTTAACGAACCTTAGCTCTTGCAGGTAGTCACTATGAGTGAAGAAATAAAACAACAATTTGTCGATCAAAATGAACTGCGTACTCATCAGGTATTAGTTCTTACTGGATTGTTAATTGGATTCATTACAGACCGCTGGGAGTGGGTTGCGGTTCAGGCCGTGGTGTTTTTTTTCACGGTTTTGATCCCATCCTATGGTCCTTATGTATTGATCTATAAAGGCATATTAAAACCTCTGGGGCTGATTAAACCGGATCTCAGAATTGATGTACCTCAAGCCCATCGCTTTGCTATGAGCATTGGTCTATTAGTGACAGGCTGTTCCAGCTATATGCTTTTTAGCGGAAATAGTATGATCGGATGGTCTTTAGTCTGGCTAATTCTCATCCTGGGGATAATCGCCCTGGCAGGCTGGTGCGCAGGTTGTTTTACTTACTATATGCTCAACCGCATGGGGCTCGGAGGATTTTTTAAATATGGGTCCATATCCGGGACCTTCCCGGGTGCTCGACCTGGTAAATAAATCAGATGATTAATCCAGACATCGGTTATTAAACAGATGTTAATTAGAGCACTCATTGCCCTAGCTATCATTGGGATTATATTTATTCTACTCAAACTGATTCGTGCGAATCAGATCCGTTCTGCACAGCGCACTGCTGCTGCTACAACAATGTCAAATGAGAATCAGTTGCTCTATTTTTCATCTGCTGTTTGTGCCCAGTGTTTAGGACAGGAGGAAATACTAAATCAGATTTTTGTTGGTTCGGAGTTCCAGGGGGTAATATTGAAGAAATTTTCGATTGAGGACGAACCTGAACTTGCACAACGATGGGGTGTAAAAACCATACCTACGACAATCTTGTTATCGAGTACTGCACAGGTTGTGCAGTTTAATAATGGCCTAATATCAAGCTCAGACCTACTCTCACAACTCGATGAGTTAAAAAAATAAGAATTCAAGGGTTCTGACCTCTTGATCATGCATTATCACCTGGATGCAGGGCTACTCTTCTTCAAACATTCCAGCTTATATCTACGAACAGCGTTATTCTCCTTCTGGCATGAGTATACAAGCTGTCGTTGATGGCCAGGCACTGACTGGTGCCACCAGTAGTTGGCAGTATTTTAAAGTGACTGTGCCTGCGGGAAATACCACACTTGATGTCTCTACTTTTGGTGGGAGCGGCGATGCGGATCTATATGTACGTTACGGTGCTTTGCCAACCTCAGCTAATTGGGATACACGACCGTATCTCAATGGTAATAACGAGTACGCTCGTATGACCAATATCGTAGCTGGCGAGTGGTATATTGGCATCTATGGCTACAATGGTTATTCAGGGCTGAATCTACAGGCCACGTCTTATTGATGTAGAAAGAGTGTGATAGAAGAAAATGGGGGCGGTGACAACTAATAATGAGGCTTAGCTGTCTCCGACCCGTTTAATTTTAGTCCCTAAAAGTAATGATCTCTAACGGAGCCATCATAACGCTTTTTGTGCATACAGCATTTTTTGAAATCTGCGGCCAGAACCACAGATGCAAGGGTCATTTCTGCCGAGTTTCTCTACTAATTCTTTGTCACCGTGAACAACTCTTTCGCCACGTTTGACATGTGTTTCTGAAGGGTAACCCTTTCTACGCTTACTAGTGCGTTCGAAAGGAGGCCTGATCTTTAGTCTGTTTTTGCTTATACACGATACACCTCCTCAGTTGATGAATGGTTCAATGAAGGGAGTGGAATTATACATGTTTTTATTAACGATACCTAACTTCGAGTAAGGATATGTGTCATGACTCTCTGATCGGTTTTTGGTATTCCTGTAAGTGGGGTCAGATCAGAATGGCACTTACTTAAGACAATAAAGCAATCGAAGTCAGTCATTCCGGTACGATTTTGAGCCGGAATCCAGTGGCCTAAGTCTCTAGATTCCCGCTAACAGCCTGCGGGAATGACATAAATTTCTTACAATCTAAGTTAAAGTAAGTACCATTCGGGTCAGATCCGACTTTCTAGCCGATTAACGTGAAAGTTTCATCTGACCCCACTTATTACATTCCAGCTTGCGCCACTATCATTACTAATGTAATTTTGTAAGGTCTGGCTGTAGCCACATTTCATCTTCAGCTTTCCTGCAGCATAATTTAATACATCAATTTTGTTACATGAACGCGTGGGCACTGTTACTTCTTTCCAGTTATTACTTCCATGTTTCAAATAGTAAACTTCTGATGATGAAAAAGAACCTGGATATGCACCCATTATGAGGTTGTTTTTAGTTTCATTTAGCTCCCTTACTCTGCCAACCTCCTTGGGAAGCGGAATTGATATAAATGATGCTTTAGTTGATTGAGGCTTGAATATTATCAGGTTTTCGCTCTTAGAATGTGAGAATACAGTAAGGTAAAAACCTTTTTTGCTATTATAGAAATTAATCCAGCCCATATTCTGAACTGGTTCAGTACGTGTGAATTCGGTATTAACCGAAAATGTTTTTCCGTCATTATTACTTTCATATAATTTCAAATAGTTATCAACTAAAACAATGTCATTTTTACCAGATAATTGTATCTTGACATTATTTAACTCACCCGGCATATCAGTAAGTTTATATTTGCCACCTATCTTACCAGCAAGTATTTTTCTGTTTATGCCATTTGGTACAACGCAAGCATAATTGACTGAATTTTCGCTACAATATGAAATTTCGTCAAGTGTGCCTGTTTCAATAAGCTTAAAGTCTTTAATTTGATTATTTTTATTTCTGATGACACTTGCAACAGTCCCTAACTCACCATATACAATGCGAACATCCTTTGATAATGTTTCTATTGCTGATGAATAAGCGATCAACTTTCTTAGTTTATTTGTGTCGCCTTTCGATAGGTATTTTCCTTTTGCAAGCATTATTTTATTTTTTCTTACAAGGAGATAAATTGCAGGTTGCTCTTGTTTTAAATATTCGGCTGCCTGCGGACTGTTGTCAATGGTATATAGTTTATATTGCTTATCACTAAAGCTCTTGTAATAGGCAAATATTTGTCCAAGATTAGTAACCCTGCCTTGTTTTATGGTGAATGACAGATTGACAGGGTATCCTTCAGATTTATTACTCGTTGATGTTTGATAGCTATAGCCTATTGTTTCAAGGGTATATGAGCCAGGTTTTAATGATATTACGAGGTCACCATGAAGTAGTGCATCACTGTATTTTTCTCCATTAATATAGGCATCGCCAGTTGTTTTAAACCTGCCATTGCTATCAATCTTAGCAACCAAAATGCCATTTCCTGCTAAATCAGATGGCGTTAGAGGTTCTTTTTTAACGCCCATATTACAGCCCGACAGAAATATAAGTATGGAACATACTGAGGTAAAACGACGAAGCATAATATTTTCCTTTATTAATAATAAGAACTAAATAATTATAATGATATTGTATATGGGCAAGAGGCGAAAAGCGAAAAGGGGACGGAGGCACTGCTGTCCCACTTAATACTTACAAAAGTGTTATGAGCTCTACTATACAAGTGTTTGCTTGATATTGAACTGAGTATGGACATGAAATTCCAAAAATGTAATAACGTCATACCTGCGAAGGCAGGTATCCAGTAAGTTATTGATTGGTATACTGGTCACGATTGCTGGATTCCCGCCTACGCGGGAATGACGAGTAAGTGGGACAGCAGTGGGACGGAGGGATTAAATTTTAACCAATTTCGTTTTAGGTAGGTGCTTTAGATAAGCACTTTTATTACTGCCGCTAGAGGAAATAACTTCCTAGTTGGCATTACGTTTTTCAGTATTGCCCGACAGGGCAATGGCAATGGCAATGGTACCGGAGGCCGGACTTGAACCGGCACGCTATCGCTAGCATCGGATTTTGAATCCGACGTGTCTACCAATTCCACCACTCCGGCATATTGGGATAATTGCGTACTGTAGAGACACAGCAGTGGGGGCTATTCTAATGATTTTGGGATCAGGGGCAAGTTTTATTCTACTTTGAAGTCGCCTACCAGCTGATGCAGGTTTTTCGCTAGATCGGACAGGGCCTGGCTTTCCTGGGCGGTTCTTTCCGCGCCTTCCTTGCTATCGGTGGCGATCTGGCTGATGTTGTTCATGTTCTGGTTGATTTCTACGGCAACCCCGGACTGTGAGCCGGCCTCGTCATTGATCAGGCTGTTCATTTCGGTGATGGAGGCCACGGCTTCGGTGATTTCACCCAGCGACTGGCCGGCCATGGTAGCCTGTTCCACACTGATGTTGGCCTGGGCCTGGCCTTTTTCCATGGCCTGTACGGTTTCTTTCGATACCTGTTGCAGGGTTTCGATCATGGTCTGGATTTCTTTGGTGGATGCCTGGGTTCTTTGCGCCAGGGTGCGTACCTCGTCGGCGACGACGGCGAAACCACGGCCCTGTTCACCGGCGCGGGCGGCTTCGATGGCGGCATTCAGCGCCAGCAGGTTGGTTTGTTCGGATATGCTCTGTATCACGTCCAGTACACCGCCGATATTGATGCTTTCGGCTTGCAGTCGGTTGATGGAGGCGGCGGCATTTTCCACTTCGGCGGCCAGAGTTTCTATGGAGTGGATATTCTGTGCTACGACCTTGCTGCCTTTTGCCGCTTCCTGTTTGGCCCTGGCGGCGGCTTCGGCAGCCAGGGCCGCTTTGCTGGAAACATCCTGTGCGGTGCTGGTGAGTCGCTGAATAGCGTGTTCCACATTCTGGGTTTCATTGTGCTGGCGCAGCACGCCCTGGTTAGTTTTGTCGGCCACCATACAGATGTGATCGGTGCCGCTTTCCATTCTATCGATGGTGGTTTTGAGTTCGCTGACCAGCTTGCGCAGGGTGGCGGCCATGTTGTTGAAGCTATTGACGATGTCACCAATCACATCATCGCTATCTATGGCGCAGGTAAAACTGAGGTCGCGATGGCTGATGGCGGTGGTGACCTGGGCGATGCGTTTGAGTTTGGAAATAAGTGCCCAGTTGAGTATGGAGTAATTGAGCACACCCATGGTAATACCGGCCACCAGGCAACCGATGGCGAACCAGATATACATGCCCTGTTTGAAATCGACGAAAAATCCGGCATAGAAGGGAAATATTAAACCCATGCAGATGCCAAAGCCCAGAAACGCCAGAAGTATGTTTCTTAGTATGCTGCTTTTCATTCAATTATTAAAAACATCAGTTAACTATATGATTATCTTATAGTCGGCTAATAGTTAACAAACAAGGCAATGGGCCATTTGTTTTTCTGAATGGGCGGATCTGTTTAGCTGGGGAATACTTTCTTGAAGGGTTTTACGGTGACGGTTTTGTACACGCCAGCGGTCACGTAGGGGTCCTGTTCGGCCCAGTTTTGGGCGGTTTCCAGGGATGAGAATTCAGCCACCACCAGACTACCGGTGAAACCGTCTTCGCCGGGATCTTCGCTGTCGATGGCCGGATGGGGGCCGGCCAGGATTAGGCGGCCTTCATCCTGCAAGGCTTGCAGGCGTTGCAGGTGATCGGGGCGGGCACTCAGTCGGTTTTGCAGGCTGCCGGCTTTGTCCTGGGCAATGATGGCATACAGCATTAGGGGTTTTCCTCGGGCGTGTCTTTAATGTATCTGGCCATATAAAACGCCTGGGCAATGACGAAGGCAAAGGTCATACCCATGAGGCCAAACAGTTTGAAGTTAACCCAGTTATCCATGCGGGTTTTCTCATCTAGTTCCAGGCCATAGTAGAAGGCGACATAGAGATTGGCGATGCCGCTGAGGAGGAAAAAGATCACCCATGACCAGTTGAGTCTGATCCAGACATGTTCCGGTAGCTCGATCTGGCCGCCGATCATGCGATGCATGATGTTCTTGCTGCCAATGTACTGGCTGCCCAGAAAGACCACGGCAAAAGCCCAGTTGAGTACCGTGGGTTTCCACTGGATAAAGGCCGGATTGCCGAACAGAATGGTGATGCCGCCCAGTACCGAGATTATGGCCAGGGAGAACAGGTGCATTTTTTCAAAGCGCCGGTTCTTCAACCAGAATCCGCCGACCTGGATGAAGCTGGCGATGATGGCGATGCCGGTGGCGAGGATGGTGGCGACAATGACTTCGGGCTGGCTGGTATCTACCAGATTGCCCAGCGGGGTCTGTTCTACCAGAGCGTCGGCTTTGTGGTAAGTAACAAAAAACAGAATAATCGGGAACAGGTCGTATAAAAGTTTCATAGCGCTTTACATAATTCCGGGGTGGCGAATTTAACATGATTTTACGTTGTTTTGCAGGTCTGATTTTATGATCGACATGAATACGCAATGTTCAGCGCAAATTTTCATGAATATTTTGCTACTGTTCCATGATTAGTCCAAAATACCGTCCCTTATGAGCCAATACTTCGAAATCCATCCGGATAATCCACAAAAGCGACTGATCCATCAGGCGGTGCAGATCATTCATGACGGCGGTGTGGTGGTGTACCCCACGGACTCCAGTTATGCCATTGGCTGCCATCTGGGCGACAAGGCGGCAATGGAGCGGATTCGCCTGATTCGTAAGGTGGACGACAAACATCATTTCACCCTGGTGTGCAGTGATTTGTCTGAAATTTCCACCTACGCCAAGGTATCCAATGCCGATTATCGCATGCTGAAGTCCCTGACCCCTGGACCCTATACCTTTCTATTACCGGCCACCCATGAAGTACCGAGGCGTTTGATGCACCCGAAACGACGTATGATTGGCATCCGCATCATCGACAATCCCATAGTACAGGCCCTGCTGGAAGAACTGGGCCAGCCGATTATGAGCTCTACCCTGATTTTACCGGGTAAGACTGATCCGGAAACCGACGCCGAACATATTCGCGATAAGTTGCAGGCCCAGGTGGATTTGATCATCGACGGCGGCTATTGTGGCCTGGAGGCCACTACGGTGATCAATATGGTGGAAAATCCCCCGCTGCTGGTTCGCCAGGGTAAGGGCACCGACCACGGGCTGGATTGATGGTTTCATGGAATTAGTACTTAAGGTCGCTTTAGCGATTATTCCTTTATTACTGGCCATCAGCCTGCATGAGGCGGCCCACGGCTGGGCCGCGGACAAGCTGGGGGATGCCACCGCCCGTATGCTGGGCCGTTTGACGGCCAATCCCCTTAAGCATGTCGATCCTGTCGGAACAGTACTTGTGCCGATAATGATGTTTGTCATTCTGGGTTTTGCCTTCGGTTGGGCCAAGCCGGTGCCGGTAGATGTGCGCAACTTCAAAAATCCCCAGAAGGACATGGCCCTGGTGGCACTGGCCGGGCCCATGGCCAATTTGATCATGGCGATGTTGTGGACCTTGCTGTTGGTATTCAGTATAAAAATGCTGCCCCAGGGTAATTTGGCCAATATGCTTGGGATAATGGCAAATATCGGCGTGGTGATTAACCTGATTTTAATGACCCTGAACCTGTTACCCATTCCACCGCTGGATGGTAGTCGGGTACTTAGTGGTATTTTGCCACGAAACCAGGCAATTGCTTTTAATAAAATCGAGCCCTATGGCATGTGGATTATTATTTTTCTGCTGGTCAGCGGAATTCTGGGTAAAATACTCTGGCCGATGGTTCAGGCTATACAATTAACACTTTATTCAATATTGGGATTAGGCTGAGGAGGCATTTTGAGTTCTGTTCCTGTCCAACATCAACGGGTTTTATCGGGCATGCGTCCCACCGGCGCACTGCATCTGGGGCACTACCACGGCGTGCTGAAAAACTGGGTGACCCTGCAACACGAATTCGAATGCTTCTTTTTCGTCGCCGACTGGCATGCGCTGACCACACATTATGAAGATCCACGCATCATTGCCGACAGCACCTATGAAATGGTGATCGACTGGCTGGCGGCGGGGGTGAGCCCGGGCTCGGCCAGGCTGTTCATTCAGTCGCGGGTGCCGGAACATGCGGAACTGCACCTGTTGTTATCCATGATCACGCCACTGGGCTGGCTGGAACGGGTACCGACCTATAAAGACCAGCAGGAAGCCCTGAAAGAAAAAGACCTGGCCACCTATGGTTTCCTGGGTTATCCACTGCTGCAGTCGGCGGATATTCTGGTGTACAAGGCCGGTCAGGTGCCGGTGGGGGATGACCAGGTGGCCCATGTGGAACTCACCCGTGAAGTGGCTCGTCGCTTTAATCATATTTACGGCCGAGAGCCGGACTTTGAAGACAAAGCCGAGGCTGCGGTGACCAAAATGGGCAAGAAAAACGCCAAGCTGTATCGGCAATTACGCAAACGCTACCAGGAGCAGGGTGATCAGGAAGCGCTGGATGTGGGGCAGGCCCTGCTGGAATCGCAACAGAATATTTCACTGGGCGACCGCGAGCGTCTGTTTGGCTATCTGGAGGGTTCTGGCAAGATTATTCTGCCCGAACCCCAGGCCCTGCTGACACCGGCGTCTAAAATGCCCGGGCTGGATGGGCAGAAAATGTCCAAGTCCTACCGCAATACGATTTCCCTGCGTGAAGACCCGGATGAAATCGATAAAAAATTGCGTACCATGCCCACCGATCCGGCACGAGTACGTCGTAACGATGCCGGTGACCCCGACAAGTGCCCGGTGTGGCAACTGCATCTGGTGTATTCCGATGACAGCACCCAGCAATGGGTGCAGGAAGGCTGTAAGAGCGCCGGTATCGGTTGTGTGGAATGCAAGCAGCCGTTGATTGATGCGGTGATCGATGAACTGAAGCCGATCCGGGAACGCGCCAGGGAATACACTGACGACCCGAATGCGGTTAAGGCCATTGTCGATGAAGGCACCGAGGCGGCCCGGGATGTGGCGCGAGATACCCTGGAAGAAGTGCGTAAGGCCATGTGCCTGAGTCAGCGATAATAATGAACGTTCAGAAGCCTTCTGAAACCGAGTCTGAACCGACGAAAGCCCCGGTTCATGGACCGCATATGCCGCCGCAACAGGGTGAAATGCCCTTTGCCCTGGTGCAGGGTGAACCGCTCACGGTATTGCCGGAAGACCTGTACATACCCCCCGATGCGCTGGAAATTTTCCTGGAGGCCTTCGAGGGGCCGCTGGATTTGTTGCTCTACCTGATCAAACGGCAGAATCTGGATATTCTCGATATCCCTATTGCACGGATTACCGAGCAGTATATCCAGTATATAGAAATGATGGCTGAGATGCGTTTTGAGCTTGCGGCGGAATACCTGGTGATGGCGGCCATGCTGGCGGAAATCAAGTCCCGCATGCTGTTGCCGCGAGTGGAAGCAGAGGAGGATGAAGACGATCCCAGGGCTGAGCTGATACGTCGTCTGCAGGAATACGAGCGTTTCAAAAAGGCCGCTGAGGATCTGGATGAACTGCCACGTATGGAGCGGGATATTGGTCTTGCCCAGGCCCAGATTCCACCCATGGACCATAGCCGGCCGGAACCGGAAGTGGACCTGCGCGACCTGTTGCTGGCGTTCAAGGAAATTCTGAGCCGGGCAGACATGTACACCAAACATCAGATTCAGCGTGAGGCCTTGTCGGTACGCGAGCGTATGAGCAATGTACTGGCTGCCATCAATGCCGATAGCTTTACCGATTTCGTCACCCTGTTTAATGTGGAAGAGGGCCGCCGCGGCGTGGTGGTTACCTTTATGGCGGTCCTTGAGTTGCTCAAGGAACACATGATAGACCTGGTGCAATCCGAACCGTTTGCACCCATTTATGTAAAAGCTGCAACTGCAGCCCAAACCGACCCGGAATAGTTTATGGAGTTGTACACAGTCAAAAATATTTTGGAAGCCATCCTGTTATCGGTGGACAAGCCGATGGATTTACGCCAACTGGATAAGCTGTTTGAAGTCGATGATGAGAATCGGCCATCCAAAGAACAGATTATGGAGGCGTTGCAGGTATTACAGGAGGATTACCAGGGACGAGGTATGGAACTGACGGAAGTGTCCAGTGGCTACCGCATACAGGTACGGGAAGATTACACTGGCTGGATTTCGCGTCTGTGGGAAGAAAAAGCGCCCAGATATTCGCGGGCTCTGCTGGAAACCCTGGTATTGATCGCCTATCGGCAGCCGATTACCCGGGGTGAGATCGAGGAAATCCGCGGTGTCAGTGTCAGCAGTCATATCATGAAAACCCTGCAGGAACGAGAATGGGTGCGCGTACTGGGGCATAAAGATGTGCCCGGCAAGCCCTCCATGTATGGCACCACCAGTGACTTTCTCGATTACTTCAACCTGAAGTCTCTGGATGAATTACCCCCTCTGTCGGATATCCAGGATCTGGACAAGCTACACCCATCACTGCAACTGGACGACGAACAGGCCTCTACGGAAGCTGAAACTGCTGAGTCGCAAATTCCCACAGCGGTGACTGCGGAGGTTGATTCTGACTCCGAAAATACGAATGAGCCGCTCGATGCACCCAATGATGCCTATGAAGCCGGAGTCGAGGAAGTTGATGAGGACCTGGACCAGAAGCTGGAACAGGAAAAGTTGATCGTATCCAGGGAATCATCGGAAAACACCGACCCGGAGGAGCCGTCTGATGCTGTTGACCTGGATGAGTCTTCGGAAGCGATTGAAGATTCAGTCGCACTGGACAGGCATCCGCTAGAGGACTTAGCGGAGCCGGATGACTCGTCAGCCTCAGAAGCGCGTGAAAACCCTGGGTCGGAAACCATCACTGAAGCGCTGGAATCCGAACCGGATGACTCGGAGCCGGCTCTCGATGATCCGACAATTTCCGATGAGACGGACGTCGAGGACATTGTCGACGATGAGGCAGCGGAGCAGGACCCGCCGCTGATGTTTGAGCAGCCATCTGACGATGCTGACCTGGATGAGGCTTCGGAATTAATTGAAGATTCAGCCGAACTGGACAGGCATCCGCTAGAGGACTTGGCGGAGCCGGATGACTCGTCAGCCTCTGAAGCGCCTGAAAACCCTGGGTCGGAAACCATCACTGAAGCGCTGGAATCCGAACCGGATGACTCGGGGCCGGCTCTCGATGATCCGACGATTTCCGATGAGACGGACGTCGAGGACATCGTCGATGATGACGATGCGGCAGTGGAGCAGGACCCGCCGCAGATGTTCGAGGAGCCGTCTGATGCTGTTGACCTGGATGAAGATGAGGCTTCGGAAGCGATTGAAGATTCAGTCGAACTGGACAGGCAGCCACTAGAGGACTTGGCGGAGCCGGATGACTTGTCAGCCTCTGAAGCGCTGGAATCCGAACCGGATGACT
>JBLYYN010000148.1:0-6344 GCA_048550535.1 Gammaproteobacteria bacterium | reverse complement strand
GGAAGTGGATGAGGAAGCTCCGGTTGAGCCACAATACCAGGAGCCTAAGCCACAGGCGCTGGGTCTTGAACAACTGGTGGCTGAAATACCCGAGATCATCAGCGAAACCCAAACAGAACTCAGCCAACAAACCGAACTGGCGGAACCGGAACTGGAAATCGAAGTTGTCACTGAAACGATGCCAGATATTCCTCTTCAGGAAAACGAACACGGCGTACCTAACTGGGCTGCCGAGCGATTCCAGTGTTTAATATTCAATGTTTCCGGGCTACAACTGGCGGTTCCCCTGGTAAAACTGAACAGTGTGATCCCCTGGCCCGGGAAAATCATCGAAACTCCAAATCAGACCGAATGGTATCTAGGGCTGGTGCAGAATTTGGCTAAAAACGTCAAAGTTATAGACACGGCACTGATGGTGCTGCCAGAAAATCGTCGCCACAACATAAGCCAGGACCCGGATGATCGCTTCAGTCATATCCTTCTGGTGAATGACAGTCAATGGGGGCTGGCCTGTGACAGTATTGGTGAGGTTATCTGGTTGACGTCTGAAGAAGTGAAATGGCGCAAGAGCAAGCAACAGCGACCCTGGCTGGCAGGAACCTCATTAAGCCAGCTGTGTGCGGTGATGGATACCGAAGTTTTCGCAGAAATGCTGAACCAGAGGGTGTCCTCCTGAGCAATCGTTGCCATTGCTGGCTTTTGATCGCTACTGAACTAAAATCCAATATAGCTAAACAAATAAGTTCAGCATTACGGGCTGGCATATAAACTGCTTATAAATAACTGGAGCACTTGATATGAGTGATGTATCTGGGAATGTTGAACACCGTCAGTGTGTCACCTTCCGACTCGATGATGAAATCTATGGCATCAATGTGATGCTGGTCCAGGAAGTGTTGAGGGTTACCGACATCGCTCCCGTACCTGGTGCTCCTGATTATGTAATTGGTATTATCAACCTCCGGGGTAATGTGGTCACCGTCATCGATACCCGTATGCGGTTTGCACTTCCTCCCAGAGAGTTTGATGATACGACGCGGATTGTCATCATTGAAACCGAGAATCAAACGGTGGGTATAGTTGTAGATAGCGTATCGGAAGTTGTGGATATCTACAGCAACGAAATCGAAACCGCTCCCAATGTTGGCAATGACGAAACAGCCCGGTATATCGAGGGCGTGGTCAGTCGGGGCGAGGAACTGCTGATACTGGTAGACCTCAATAAATTACTCACCGACGATGAATGGGCAGAGATGAATACTTTGTAACCACCCGACCAGGAGCACTCGATACCCAGCGGAGAATTGAAAATGAGTGTGATGGTATTAATGATGTTATGGCTTCTGTTCCTGGCCGCCTTGTCGCTCTGGATTTGGACACGCAAACGCATCCAGTCTTTCCAGCAGCTTTTAACTGAACGCTCTGGTTCCGGCCAGCTGAGTGATGAACTGAGTGCCTTGAATGCAGGCTCCATCGGTATGGGGGGGCGTTTCCTTAAACTGGAACGTGAGCTTCAATCCTGTGCTCGTCGCATCGATGAGCTGCAATCGCAAATCCACAACAACAGTCCATATGCTCAGGCCATTGCAATGGCGCAACGAGGCAGCAGTTTAAAAGATCTTATTGAAGTCTGTGGGCTGAGTGTTAATGAAGCGCAGTTGCTGTTAATGTTGCATCAGAAAAAACGTGTTGCTTGAAGTTTGTTTTTTTATGTGTCCGCAAATGAAAGCTTCCGCATCCTCGGTAACCGCTCCTGCGTTACTCTACCTCCTGCATCCATGCAGTCGTCCACTACGCTCTGCTTCAGTTGGGATGACAAAAGACACTTAATCAAAGGTTCCCTGGATATTTGTACATCGTTAAGTGGCTGAAAAATATTTGCGTTCATTTGCGGAAAAAATAATAAAATCCTCTAGACTTTATATCATTCGGGTAGCGGCTCGGACAGTTCCAGTAAATTACCATCAGGGTCGCGGATATATACCGATAGTATAGGCCCAGTAGCACCCGTGCGTTGAATCGGCCCTTGTTCAACTACAATACCCTGTTGCTCTAGATGACGACAAAACTTGTCCAATTTAATATCTAATAAAAAACACAAGTCCGCTGAACCCTTGCAGGGTGTTTTTGCTTTAGGCTCAAACTCATTTTCAGACTGATGCAGGTTGATTTTCTGCTCACCGAATTTCAGGGCCTTGCGATTATCGCCAAAACTCACTGCTTCCATGCCCAGAACTCGAGTGTAAAACTCGATACTGGTATCAATGTCAGAAACGGTCAACACCAGATGATCCAGTTGTTTGAGCATCAACTGAATAATTTCTGGTAATTATCTTCTGAGAAGCCAACCTGCAATTGCCCATCCATATCCAGTACTGGACGTTTAATGATGCTAGGGTTTTCTTGCATGATTGCAATGGCCGATTGTGTATCCACATTGGCCTTAGTGGTTTCATCCAGTTGACGCCAGGTGGTGCCACGTTTGTTGAGTAATACTTCCCAGCCTAACTGTTTAACCCAGCTTTTAACAGCGGCTGCAGGAACGCCCTGTTTTTTGTAATTGTGAAATTCGTAGTCGATACCATGTTCATCCAGCCAGCTACGGGCTTTTTTCATGGTATCGCAATTGGGAATGCCGTAAAGAGTAACCATTTTAAATAATTAGTCCGCAAATTAACGCAAATGAACGCTGATATAAAAGCCTATTTGTTTTTATAATGTACGCCGTCGGCGCACATAAAACATTTGCGTTTATTTGCGTCCATTTGCGGATAAATTAATAATCAATCAATCAATCAATCAATCGAACGCAACAGTTCGTTGATACCTACTTTGCTCAAAGTTTTCTGGTCCACCTGTTTTACAATCACTGCACAGTACAGGCTGTAGGTGCCATCTTTCGAAGGCAGGTTGCCGGAAACCACAACAGAGCCGGCAGGAATGCGACCGTAGCTCACTTCACCGGTTTCGCGGTTAAAGATCTTGGTGCTCTGGCCAATGTACACGCCCATGGAAATGACCGAACCTTCTTCAACGATCACGCCTTCCACCACTTCGGAACGGGCACCGATGAAACAGTTGTCTTCGATGATGGTGGGTGCTGCCTGTAATGGTTCCAGTACACCGCCAATGCCCACGCCGCCAGACAGATGAACATTTTTACCAATCTGGGCACAGGAGCCAACCGTGGCCCAGGTATCAACCATGGTGCCGGAATCCACATAGGCACCGATGTTGACATAGGAGGGCATGAGTACCACGCTGGGGGCAATAAATGAACCGCGACGGGCGGTGGCGGGAGGTACTACTCGCACACCGGATTCACGGAAATCACGGGTATTGTAATCGGCAAACTTGGATTCCACCTTGTCGTAATAGTTGGTGAAACCGCCTTTGATGAAATCATTGTCGTTGATGCGGAACGACAGTAGTACGGCTTTTTTCAGCCATTCATTCACCGTCCAGTCGCCACTGGTTTTTTCAGCTACTCGGGCCTTACCGGAGTCCAGCATCATAATGGCTTCTTCCACCGCCTCGCGGACATGGGTTTCTACATTGCGTGGCGTAATATCGGCACGACGTTCAAAGGCTTCTTCGATGATGTTTTTTAAATCGTCCATCGGGGTCTCCAGGATTAAAGCGTTTCTATAAAATGTTTCATGCGTTGCGCGGCTTCCACCGTTTCTTCAACGGTGGCGACCAGCGCCATTCGGATATGGTTTTCACCGGGGTTGATGCCATCGCTGATGCGCGACAGATATTGTCCGGGTAAAACCGTAATGTTTTCTGCTGCAAATAATTGTTGGGCAAATTCAGTATCGGCTATGGGCGTCATCGGCCATAAATAAAAACCGGCATCCGGTAGTTTAACATCCATGACCGGTGACAGGATTTCCAGTGCTGAATGGAATTTCTGTTGATACAGCTGACGATTGTCCGCCACATGTTGCTCATCGTTCCAGGCGGCAATACTGGCTTGCTGGTGATGCACCGGCATGGCACAGCCGTGGTAGGTCCGATACTGGAAAAATTGATGAATGATATCCGCATCTCCGGCCACAAAACCAGAACGCAGACCGGGCAGGTTGGAGCGTTTCGACAGGCTATGGAACACCATGCAGCGCTTGAATTCAGTGTTGCCCATTTCGGCCGCTGCCTGTAACAGACCCGGCGGTTGATTCTGCTCATCGAAGTAGATTTCGGAATAGCATTCATCGGAAGCAATAATAAAATCGTATTGTTCAGCCTTTGCAATCAGCATCTTGAGCTGATCCATGGGGATAACGGCACCGGTGGGATTGCCCGGCGTGCAGATATACAGAATCTGGCAGGCTTGCCAGTCCTGTTCTGCTATGGCGTCAAAATCCGGTAAATAATTTGTGCTGCGAGTGGTGTTATAAAAACGGGGTTCGGCACCGGCCAGAAAAGCCGCCCCTTCATAAATCTGATAAAACGGGTTGGGCATCAGCACCAGTGGCTGCTGGCTACGATCGACCATGGCCTGGGCAAAGGCAAACAGGGCTTCACGGGTGCCGTTCACCGGTAAAACCTGAGTGTCCGGACTCACCGTCTCTTCTGCCAGTTTGAAGCGTCGACATAACCAGTTGGCAATCGATTGACGTAATTCTGGGATGCCCTTTGTCAGGGGATACTGGGCCACCTTGGGTAATGCCTCAGCCAGCTGCTGCATGACAAACTCAGGTGGGCTGTGTTTGGGTTCCCCTATAGATAGTGCGATATGTGCCTTATCGGCGGGTGGTAAGATACCCTGCTTGAGTTGAGCCAGCTTTTCGAACGGGTAGGGCTGCAGGCGATTCAGGTCTGGGTTCATGTACGCAAGTTCTGTTCACTGGCTAAAACGAAGGCGTGATTATACCCTAAAGGAGATGAAAATGACGGTTTTGTCCATACATCATGTAAGTGTGCTGGTCGCCGACACGGCAAAAGCTCTGGATTTTTATTGCGGATTGCTTGGATTGGAGCAGGATATGAACCGACCCGACCTGGGGTATCCGGGAGCCTGGGTGAATATTGCTGATCAGCAAATCCATATCCTGGAACTGGATAACCCCGATCCCATCGAAGGTCGGCCTGCTCATGGTGGCCGGGATCGACACCTGGCGCTACTGGTGGGTGATCTTTCCGAAATCGAACAGGGGCTGGAATCCCGACAGATGTCATTCACACGTAGCAAATCCGGCCGCAAAGCTATTTTTTGTCGTGACCCGGATGCTAATGGTGTGGAATTGATTGAGAAGGTTTAAATGCTTGGAATGATTAACTCATCCAGCAGGAACTGGGGGCCAGACCCGCTGGATGGTTTGTTGTCTATTCAGGGGTTTCGTCAGTCTCTGCAGGTTTTGTCACTGCCCTGGTTTTCTTTTTTTTGGGTGCGCTCTTCGTTGCTGTGGGTGCGCCTTTGGGCCATTCCCCAAATGGGTAGGGCTGTGATTCGGTGTTAAAGGTCAAGTATTGCAATATCTGGTAAATAAAAGTGCTCAAACTTTGACCAAATATTAATAATTTTGAATTAGTTTTACCCGTGAACAGTACTAACAGAAACTGGAATACAACTACGGCTGTGATAATCACTTCGGTTACCGCGTAAATGATGGCAAACAGCAGCATATACAGTGCTCGCATCCAGGTTTTGGTTTGGCGTATATTGTCTTTTACATCATCGCTCATTGTTTCCCCCAATATTCTTGGTTATTAACCGTAATTTAACCTAGTCTGTGATTTATAGACAGTCATTTATGGCTATTTTATTAAAGCCTGCAATGGCTTGTTACAGGTATGTCATTTAATTATATCTCAACATGATTTATATGGGAAAGATACCCGGCTATATAAAATTAAAGTCAAAAGCTAGAAAACATAATAATTCAATGTTATAAAGCGGGTTCTGTTGTAAATGTCTTCAGGACGAAGAGCGTAAGACTCATACCTGCTGGCAATACGGAATAATCAGAAATAATAATAATATAAGGATAAAGGTATGAACCCTGTTCCAGCTCAGTTTATTACTACGTCTCGTTTTTTCAATCGCACAAAATCAACATTATCCGCATTAGCTGTTTTCCTGTTACTGGTTATTTCATTCCAGTCGCAGGCAGCGCCCTTGCCGTCTTTTCCAGATCCCGCCATGCAGCAATGTCTGGATGAGCAGGCTGTGGCCAATGGCTGGCTAAATGCGGAAGATGTTACCGTGTTTAGCTGTGTGGATAGGGGTGTTGAAATTCTTTATGGGATTGAAGCATTTGTTAATTTGAATGAGCTGGATGTTTCATTAAATCGAATCAGTGATATCGCTCCTCTTAATGTGTTTACGGGACTGACTGTGT
>JBLYYN010000147.1:0-21556 GCA_048550535.1 Gammaproteobacteria bacterium | reverse complement strand
CAACTCGGCCGCCGCTTGATCCAGATTCACGGTGAAGCCGGCAACACCGCCTTCGGTGACATTCGTTTGGTCGGCAACGATGCTGACCACCGGTATTACACCCGCATCATCTATAGTAGTAGTCACACTCGCATCAGCCACATCGGCAGCAATAGCTTCAAACCCGCCACCCGTCACACTATCAATACTGATGGTAAATTGTTCAGCACCTTCGCTAAAGGCATCATTCAGTGTGGCTATATCAAAGTTAAATGTAGTGCTGCCAGCAGGAATAATGACACTGGTGACACCTGTAAAATCTGCTCCAGAAGCTGTGCCACTGTAGGTGAAATTAACGGTTATATCGGTGACTGGTGCTACATCGACAGTGAGTGTGTAACTGGCTGCTGCTCCTTCAACTACGCTGGTATCGCCAGTAAGATGAACCAGTACCGTATCTTCAGAACCGGCACTTTCATCATTAATGGTGGTAGTAACGCTTGAAGCCCCCCTGTCCACTTGAATGGCGTCGAAACTGCCGCCGCTTATATTGCTGATGTTGATGGTAAATTGCTCGGCACCTTCGCCGAAAACATCATCCAGGGTGGAGACATCGAAATTAACTGAGCTGGAACCTGCGAGTATGGTAACTTGGGTTACACCCGTGTAATCAGAACCGGATGCAACACCGGAATAGGCCAGGTCTAGCACAACATCGGCGGTCGGAATCTGATCAATGCTGATGGTATAGGTTGCAGTAGCGCCTTCTAACACCGATGAATCACCGCTCAGGCTAACGTAGGCAGTATTCAGCAATAGCGGGCTGGCAGCAATATTTTCAGTGTTGCCAAACTCATCCTGCTCTAGAGAATCACTAGTAAGCTCAAATGGCGTAGGCCGGGTATCGACACGGCCCTCACGGCCCTCGCGTTCATACACTGAGGTTTGATGCAGTGCATCTACGGCCTCGCCGCTCTGCTGACTCTGGTTGCCTGCAGCAGGTGCCTCAAGCTCTGACAGATCCATACCTTCTTCGATGGCTTTCTGCAGGATGGCGACCTGGTCGAGCTGATCCACCTGCTGGTCGGTAAAAGCTGCCTGCTGGGAACTCACGGTTTCGTCCAGCAACGCCTCGGTATTGGCTCCGAAATTGACCTTGTCGCCACCATAAAAAGTGACAACAACCTGAGAATTAATCTCGGTGATCAGAACATCACCGCTCTGGATGACATCCCCGATATGAACGACCTTGATCACGCCTGCTTCAGTACGAACCTGTGCTGAACCAGATAACTCAGAGATAAAACCGATGTTTTTCGTAGCCATGACTATTACCTTTTACTCGTTATTAAAGAGCATAGGTCATAGAAATCGACTGCGGTATCATACTATGGTCGTAGATAGTGACCATTAGAGGGAGTCAGGCGGCTAAATCTTACGCCAGGCCGATATTTCAGCCCATCAGGGAGTAATCGGAGGCGCTATGTCCAGCCTGTTGCATATGAATCACCAGGCCGACCCGGTCTTTGACCTGGAGTTTTTCAAATATGTGAGTGAGGTGGGTTTTCACCGTACGATCTGAAATGCCGTACATATTAGCCACCACCTTGTTACTCTTGCCATCGGCCACAGCCAGGGCTATTTCACGTTCCCTGGGTGTGAGCAGTTTCAGAGGGTCTTCATCCGGCTGACGCTGAAGTACATCTCTGGCCAGCTGCATGGCCTGGGCCAGTAACTGTGGCGGATACCAGCTTTGACCATTGCGCAACAGGCGCAGCATTTGCTCATAATTGGCCGAAGTCATATAGGCATTGATATAAGCCTGTACCCCATAGTGAGAACAATCCAGCATCTGCTTCACAGCCGGCAGGTCGGCCGCTACTGCCACCATCACCCCAGCCTTAATCGACTGTTGCAGCCAGGGTGTAAGCTCATCGGCAAAAGCGGGTGCATGTACCAGATGTATCACTGCCGTATCCGTATCAGGCAGCACTGGCCTTAAGTGAGACTCAAAACTAACCGATTCGCTCAGCACATTAGTAATATGCTGTCGAAATGATTCGGATTTTGTATATACCACCAGTGCCATCAATTCTCTCGAAGCGCTTTACCCAAACCCCTATGGATTGGTTTCAGCAGATATTCCAGTATGGTTTTCTTGTCGGTGATAATATCGGCCTCACTGGCCATACCCACCTTAATCGGCAGAGGTCGGGACTCATGCCCCAGAAAAGACCGTTCAGGGTGAATCCTGGCAATATAGTAGCTATTGCCTTCATCATCGGTGATGGTATCTGCACTCACAAAAAAAACCTCGCCTTTCACGCTGCCGTGAATTGCAAAATCGTAGGCGGTAAACTTCAACCGCGCGGTCTGCCCTATATTAATATAGGCTATATCTGCAGGTTTTATTTGTACCTCGATTAGCAATGAATCTCCCAGGGGGACAATTTCAAGAATATCGCTGCCCGGTGTAACCACACCGCCGATGGTATTGGCATACAATCGTTTTACCACGCCTTTTACCGGTGATCGCAGGGTGGTTCGACTAACACGGTCCTGTAGTGCGGTCTGGGTTTCGGCAATTCTGGAGATTTCCGCCATGACCTCATTCAGCTCTCGCTTAGCCTTGTTACGAAACTCAAGCCGGTTCTGTTCGATTTTACTCCGGCCTTCTTCAACCGTTGAACGAATTCTGGGGATGGAAATGCCCACGCCTTCCAGATCCCCTTCCAGTTCAGCTTCACGCTGCTGCAACTGTAAAAAATCTATTTCACTAATAATGCGCCGACGCATCAGAGGTTCTTTGATTTTCAGTTCCTGCCTCACTAAACTCAGCGATTTGGCTAATTGGCGCTTCTTCGATTGCGCTTCTTCCAGAGCACTCTGCTGCTGGCTGACCTGTTCTTCAAGAATGCTAAGTGTTTCCGCTAACTGTTGTCGATTGGTGTCATACAGGCTTTCCTCAGAATCTAATACACCAGGAAATGGATAAGGCATTTCCGCATCACGCACAAATTCCGTGCCATAGGCCTCGGCCTTCAAGCGTGCGCTTTTCGCACGCAACTCGAAATACGTTAATCGGTTTTCTTCATAGGAACTTGAAAAAGCAATATCGCTAATCTTAATCAGAGATTGATTGACATCCACCAGGTCGCCTTCATGTACCAGGAGTTCTGAAATTATGCCGCCTTCCAGGCTTTGTATTAGCTGTACCTGACGTGCCGGTATAACCTTGCCAGTACCGCGTACCACCACATCAATCTCAGCCCAGCTCATCCAGATTAAGCTGGCAAAAAAGAAACCGGCAATCAACACCACTACCATCACCAGAAACATAGGCGAACGCTGTACCACCGCAGCAGACAAACTCTGCATATACGCCAGATCATTATCACTGTGAGCATCTGGATTGGGCTTGTAATACTCAGATTTCACTGTTGCCACCACTCTGCAATGCTTTCATGACCTGCTGCTTCGGACCATCCAAAATGACTCGACCTTCATCAATCACCACCAGCCGCTCAACCAGATCAAGCATCGGGGCCTTGTGGGTGACCAGAATCAATGTTTTATCCCGACTATAGTCATACAGGCGTTTTCGAATAGTCGCTTCCGTCGTATTGTCCATACTGTTGGTCGGCTCATCAAGGATCAATATAGGTTCATCCAGTAACAGGGAGCGACCCAGGGCAATAGATTGTCTCTGGCCACCGGATAAGTAGTTTCCCTGCTCCCCCACGGGCGTATCAAAACCCATGGGTAATTTATTCACGAACTGGTCAACGCCAGAGATAGCCGCCACTTCAAGCAGACGTTCGTCATTCACCTGCTGATCCTTGAATGCCAGATTATCCCGAATTGAACCTCGCATGAGTTCAACATCCTGAGACAAATAGCCGATATGATGACGAAGATCGGCCGGATCAATCTGGTTAATATCAATGCCATCGATCGACATGGATCCTTCAGTCGGTGAATAAAGCCCAACAATCAACTTGGTTAGACTGGTCTTCCCAGAACCCACTTTACCAATAATACCCACATGCTCTTTAGGACGTATGCTCAGGGAAATATCCATCAATGCTGCACGTTGAGCTTCTGGATATGCAAAATTTACATTTTTGAATTCGATGGCGCCTTCGAATGAAGTGCGACGAACAAAGTGTTTATCCTCCGGCCGCTCGACCGGTTGTTGCATTAAGTTTTCAAGGGTATTGTAAGCGGTTCGAGTTTGCTGGAAATTAGTAATCAGGGTAGCGATCTGGCCCATGGGCGATACCGCTCTGGATGACAGCATGACCACCGCAATCAAACCACCCAGAGAGAGTTGTAAATCACTGATCTGGTATATACCGAATACGATCAATCCAACGGTATTCAACTGAACCAGCAAGTTGGTCACTACCAGAATCGAACCGGATAACATTCGAGCACGCATGGATTTTGTAGCGATCTCGCCCGATGATTCCTCCCATACCCACTGCGAATGGTGGGAGGCACCCAGGGTTTTAATGGTTTGAATAGCATGCAGGCTTTCAATCAGATGGGAATGTTTATTCGCCGATGCCTCGAATGTCGCCTCGATACTCTCACGTAGTGGCTTGATCAATAGATAACTAAAAATCAACAACAGAGTAATGGTAATCAGTGGAATAATCACCATCGGTCCACCAATGTAGGCGATAATGATCAAAAAGATTATGGCAAACGGCAAGTCCACCAGAGTAGCCATAGTCGATGCAGTAAAGAAATTACGAATACTTTCAAAATCTCGCAGATTATTGGCGAAAGCACCGACACTTTTCGGCCATTGATCCATGCGTAAATTGAGTGACTGTTCAAACAGTATTGACGACATAATGATGTCACTCTTTTTACCAGCCACTTCCAGCAGATAGGTGCGTATGTATCGCATCAGTGCATCGAAGGCAAATACCACCATAATACCCACCGCCAACACCCACAGGGTTTCAATGGCATCATTGGGTACCACACGGTCATAAACATTCATGGTGAACAAGGGTGTCGCAATCACGAACAGGTTAATTAAAACCGATGCCAGCAATACACTCAGAAATATTTCTTTGGAACGCGCCAGGGTACCCCAGAACCAGTGGCTATCCTTGGCATGAATAAGCCGCAAAGGCCGGCTGCGCTGCTTAAACTCTCGTTTTAAGAGAAACGCAAATCCCATATATTCATTTTTAAGCTGTTCCAGCTCTATCCATTCTTCACCTTCTCCTACTTCAGGAAAAATGACCCGTGCACGACCATTGACACGATCGATACTTTCAAGCACACAGGCATTTCTGTTTTTCAATATCAGAATACAGGGCAACAGCAACTCGGATAGATGATCAAGATCGCGTTTAATCAAGCGAGTAGCAAAACCCGCCCGCTTGGCCACTCGAGAGAATAAACCTTTGGAACTGTGAATCGAGAACAGCTCAGGACCGTCAGCACCGGGTTCAATCGGCAAACCCGATATCAGTGCATCCACGGTAATGGGACGATTAAATAGTCGCGCAAATATAACCAGACACTCAAGCAAGGGATCGAAGTGATGGTGTATTTCGCTCATGTAAACTCCCTGCTTTCGCTCAACAGATTACCCTGCATGCCGTCTACACCTAATTGCTTTAAGTGATCATATAATTCCTGCGAATCCACCGCTACCGCTATCAGACTTATGTCCATAGTATCGACAAGCGTACGCAGAGCCTGGTAAGCGGCTGGAATTTCCTCCGTTGTCATGTCATACAGCGATTTTGCATTGATTTTGACGTAATCAGGTCGAACCGACTGTAGTACCTGTAATGAACTTGCGAGATCCAGATTATCGACACCAAAACTATTGCCTGCACGTCTAACTCGCTCAGCAACCTGAACACAGACCGTGGAATATTGAATAACCACATGATGGCTGACTTCGACACAAAGCCCCACAGAATGCTGCTTCAAGAAACTCATGAGATGATTAAATTCCTCATAAGCATCGGCATGAATAAAAAATGACGGGGTCAAATTAAGCGCAACGGGTATATCGCTGTGTTTCAGACTAATTTCGCGTATCCGCTTGAATACTGCTTTATCAATTTCAGAACCTAAACCAAGGCTCATAGCCATGGGCATAAATAATCCGGCTGGAACGGTTTGCTCATTTTCATCTTTAATTCTTACATAGACTTCCTGCTGTATTGCTGAACCTTCACTATCCATGACCAGTTGTCCAACCAGATAAAGTTCGTCTCTGGAGAGTACCTGCTCCAGAAAATTACGCCATTGCATTTTTCCCTGTGGCAATACCAGGTGGGTGGTCACCATTTCTTTGATATTATAGGGTCCAGCCGCTGATGCCTGGGTCAGTGCAAAATCGACTTCCGCAAACACATCACTCACCTTTCTTCCGGAATGGAAATTGGTGATACCCCCATTGAGCGTTAATGATTCAGCTAAATTTTGTATTCCAGCCTGCGATTTGTATTCATTAAATAGCTTTATAATTTGTAGCCTGGTCGATTCCGCATCATCTGCGCCCAGTAGTGCAAATTCATCATCTTTCAAATGTGCGATTTGTTGATATCCGGTCTGTTCGAATTGCTGCTTGAAAATATTTGCCAGCATGCTAATAATTTGTTCAGCTTTTTCGTAGCCATACTTATCACGGTATGGCTGCAAACCCTGAATTCTGATCACTGCCAAACTCCCATGATATGAAGCATCTTCAGCTTGCCGGCGATCTAGTTGAAAAAGGACATATTTCTTGTTCCCCAAACCGGTGAGGCTATCCACATATAGCAGATCCTGATAACGTCCCAGCGTTCTTTCCTGATCATCGAACACCTGTTTCACTTTAGCCACCATGCTATTCATGGCCTCGACCACACTGCGTAACTCCAGGGTTTTTGGTAGTACATCCTGCTGAACAAACTGGTTTTTATGTATAGCATCCGCCTGATGCTTTACTTTGTCCAATGGCGCCAATAACAAATGCAGCAGATACCACAGCACAGCCAATCCTAAACAGAACAACAGGCTAAACCAGAGCAAAGTGGCCATAAGATTCTCATACATGGTGACATAACTTAAACCCGGGTGAAGAGTCACCGATAATTGTCCCATAGGCTGCCAGCCTTTCATGACCTGTGTACTGCCATTGGCAGGCTGCAGGGGAACCAGAGCAACAAACCAGAGCGGCACACCTTCACTCTGTAAATACTGCTGTTTTTTATGAATCAATGTTCCATCAGTGGCTATCAGCTCTATTCGAGAATAATAGCCACTATCAAATACTGCATTAAACAGGGTTTCCAGAGTAGCTTTATCATCATTGATTGAATTAGAAATGGTTACACCCAGTGTCGTTGCCATATCCTGGGCCACAGATTGCAACTGTGTCTCGACAAACTCTGCAGTACGACGATAATCGGTAATCGTTGTTATAAATGCCAATAATAAAAATACCAACGATACCAGCAGTGCAACTTGTTTGAAAAGTGTCATGGTTTGACCTTTTTTATATTTGCCAGCAGTTTTTGCCACTTACTATTTTTAATTTTGTTCGCTGGCAGTGACTTACGCATACCCGCTGAGGGAGTGGTAAGAAACAATGACCTGGCATTAAAACTATATACCGGCAATAAATCTTTACGTTGATCAGCAGTAACAATTCGTGGATTATAATTATCCAGGATCAGAGGAATACTTTGGGGCGTTTCAAAATAACTGAGAACCATATGAGCAATATTTTCTTTTATAGCTTTTACGTATGTAAGGTAAAGATGCTCATCTGCTACCCCAAGCGCACGCAAAGCAAAATATTTTGCTATCACATAATCTTCACAATCCCCGCTAAATACACCCATGAATTCTTCAGGTGTAGCCCAGTAATCTTCAGTCCCCCATTGTGATATATCATCTTTGTATCTGAATTGATTGAAGAAATTATTCACCTCGATTAACTGTTGCCTGACATTTTTATTCTGTAGTTGACTGAGTAAGACATTTAATGCGATCCCACGTTGCCTGGCCTGCTCATTGTATTCAATCTTCAGGCGTTTCAACATATCGTCATCGACGAAAGTTTGTGCCTGATGCAATGCGGGTAGTAGCATGAGAATTAGACTGATCATGCCGCCAAGCAATGCTTTTATGCCACGATGTATATTACGCATCAAAGCCCCTGAAACTGGGTAATACCACTAACATATGCCCTGTACTGTTTTATATCCACAGAAATCCAGTTCAGCAAGGCCTTGCTCGTTATGTTAGTGGCGTTTTAGGGCCTGTATCAGTTAAAGTTTAGCTGCTATTTCTGACTCGGCAACAAATCACTGTTCAGATTTTTATTTTTGGTATTCAGGATAAAACGGAATTCGCCTCGGCGATTTATGGCCTGCCCTTCTCGCGTGGAATTATCTGCAATGGGATTGCTCTCTCCCATACCATAGGCCTTGATATCAGCTCCTTCAAGCCCCCTTGAAATTAACAGCGCTCGCATGGCTTTTGCACGACGCTTTGACAGCGACTGGTTATAGCTGTCTGAGCCAATATTGTCGGTGTAGGCAAAAATACGAACTTTTACATTATGTAATTGCTTAATCTTGTCGACTATTAACTGCACTTTTTTCTCAGACTCTGGTGTAAGCTCTGCTTTATTGAATACAAAGTTCACATACTGGGTCTTCGATAGCTTAATCTCAGAGATCGGCGGTATCACCATCTTCACTCTGGCCTTGGCTACCGCGCCATGGCCATCGGAGACGGTGTAGGTGAAGATGTCTATACCCGTAAAACTTTCCGTTGATCGATATATCAGGTTTTTACTGGCATCCATCGCCAACTTACCATGCTTGGGCTGGCTAAAGTCGACCAGGCTCAGGGTATCGCCATCAGCATCGGTATCATTTTCCAGTAACAAGGCCCGGGTAATCACCATGACACTGTTTTTTTCCAGTTCAAACTGATCATCACCCAACCGTGGAGTTGAATTAACCTGCCTATAACCCAAATTAATTCGGGTCTGACTCATACAGCCAAAACTATTCACCGGATCAAATTTCAGCGTGTTGTCGCAGTGATCGCTGACATCCTGTTCCTTATCTGCATCTCGGTCAGTCTCCAGTGGTAATTTATCTATACCCTGAGCCTGGACACGAGAAATCTTCAGGTCCTCTTCACCCATTGTGGTGTGTAAATTCAGTACATCAAATAATGTACCCACGCTCTCGTGGATTCGGTATCGCGCTGAAAATGTATCAAAATAAGCCTGTGTATACTGATTCTGCGCAGTGTTAAGTTCATTTTCCGCATCCAGTACATTGATCAGGTCACGCTGACCGATGAAAAATTCTTCTTTGTACGACGCAACAGTTTCACGGGACTTGACGATATGGGTGGATAAAAACTTGAGCTGCCGGTTCAACGACTGATCGGCCACCCAGGCCAGGCGTAATGTATTAATCACCTGCCTGCGGACTCGGGCTGCAAATTGCTGCTGCTCGTGAACAGCACTGATTTTCTTCTTACGCTCGGCCTGGTCTGCGCCACCACGATAGAAGTTGTAACTCATATTCAGTACCAGGCTCAGGTTATCGGTATCACCTTCCAGACCGTTGACGTCATCACCCACTACCTTCGCCAGTCTCAGATCCAGCTTAGGGTAGTTATTACGCTTGGAACGTTGATAGTCCGACTGAGCCGCCTGGATATTGTAGCTCGCTACCCGCATAGCCGGATGATTGGCCAGTGCCAGATCAATCAGATCATCAATTTCCATGCCGGGATGTATGGGCAATTTCGGCTCAAACAGATCAGAGGGCTTAATATAACGTCCCAGTATCTGGTGCATCTGAGTCATGGCATCCTGCAGGTTATTCTGTTGCGCAATCAGACTGGCGTGGGCCCTTGCCACACGGCCCTCAGTCTGCTGTAACTGGGAGCGACGACCGACGCCGGAATTACTCCGTTCACGAATCTGTGAAAGAATATTCTCATGGGAGGTTACATTCTCAGAAGCCAGCTCATAAAGCCGCTGTTGTTTCAGGACTTCCAGATAAGCCTGGAGGGCTTCCAGAGCAATATTGTCGGCAGTATCGTAAATCTCATACAATGAGGAACGTATTCTTGCCTGGCTCTGATCAAGCTGATATTCCGTATCAAATCCATTGAACAGATTCTGGGTTACTGATAATTCTGTACGGTTACTGTTGTAATCAATACGATCAGGTCCGGTAAATGGTGATTCGTTTTCATATTTACCGGTCGAAGCCTCCAAATCAATACTGGGTTGCCAGCCACTGGCTGCAATATCCTCATCACGAACCACCTGTCTGAAGATATGGACCTGCTCCTGCACTGAGGGATGAGCTGTCAGGGTTTCTGAAATATATTCGGATATACCCAGAGCGTGAGCCGATGCGTTAAACATAAAAAAACTAGCCATAGCGACCAGTTGAATTTTTTTATGTGAATGAAAAAAAGAAAACCCCATCTTAAAAACCAAATAACCTTTATTGTTAGTACCCAATATGAGAATAGTCTACTTTAGTAAAATGCCCTGTTTTTTTTCTCATATGTAATTGAAATCATTACCAACAATTCAAAATCTTAACCCAAATTCATCATCATTCTGCTCATACAAGTAATCGTCGTCAGTAATGTTTACTTAGAGCTTAGTATATAAATCCAAATTAAAATTGAATACAGTACCCATTATTTAGTTGTTTTATTTAATAAATTCAACCATTTCCCATAGAATCTTTAAATTTTACTTAATATCTTTTTTATACCGTAAAATGAAAAATAAAATCATGATTTCTGCAATATGTCAGAAGTTTTGCCTGACTCAAGTTGAGTCCAGTTCAACTGTTGAAATTACTCGATATTTATGTGATCACTGTTAACTAAGACAGTCACCCATTTGCATTGGGAGAGAATTCAAAAAACACGCCGCTAACCCAGTTATCCGACCAACACCGAATCTAGCTGGAAATATTAATGAGTTATGTCAGATGGTTTAACCTACCGGGATAATCAGCTCCTGACCAACTTTGAGCCGGTCATCATAGATTGAATTACGGCTTCGTAAATGACTGACCGGGGTATTGAACTTATCAGACAGGCTAGCCAGAGTATCACCGGATTGAATGGTGTAGGTCCTGCTGGACTGTGACAGCCAGGTTCCTGGAGGTGCTTTTCGTGCGAAGTAATCATTAACACCCCTCAGGATCGCCTTGGCCAGTTTATTCTGGTGGGCAGAACTGCGTAGGTTTCGCTCTTCACGGGGGTTCGAAATAAAGGCCGTTTCCAGTAAAATGGCCGGAATATTCGGCGCCTTAAGCACCGCAAAGGCCGCCTGCTGCACTTTCTTTTTGTGTACCTTACCAACCTTATTCAACTCATTAAGGACTTCACCGCCAATATCGAGACTGGACTGGATGGTACCGGTGAGTGACAGATCCAGCAGCACCTGCTGCACAATTTCGTCCTTGTCTTTCAGACTAACATTACCAAACAGGGCATCCACGGAGTTTTCTTTTTCGGCCAGAATGCGCGCGCTTTCAGAACTGGCACCCCCCACAGACAGTGCATACACAGACGCTCCTCGTGCTCGTTTATCCGGGAAAGAATCGGCGTGCAGGGAAATCATCAGGTCCGCTTTCATTTCATGGGCCTTTTCAATTCGATCCCGCAAACGCATAAAACGATCACTGGAACGAATCATGGCCGGTTTCATGCCCGGTTGTTTGGCAATCAGTTTTTCCAGCTTACGGGCAATCTGCAGGGTAACATCCTTTTCCCGAGTACCATTTCGACCGCTAGCCCCGGGATCTTTACCGCCATGACCGGCATCTATGGCCACCACAACTTTGCGAAGTGGGCGGTTGTTACGGGTGATTTTTTCCCGGGCTTTCTTACCGAGGTCGATCACCAGCCTGTGACCCTGCTTGCCTGAGGGTTTCAGCACAAAACTGCGGGGGATGGATGTATCCTTAAGATCCAGCACCACACGCAAGTCATCACCATTACGGATACCGGTTCGAATACCCTTTAAGCTTTCGTTATGCAAGTCCTCGATAGCAGCCACATTGAGCAACTGCGTTTGCTTAAGATCGATCACCACACGCTCGGGCTTGTGCAAAGTAAACAGTTTATGGTTGACCGGCTTGCTCAAATCAAACACCAGGCGGGTATAATCGCTATGGTTGGATAAGCGAATGTCTTTCACCTGGACAGCATTAGAACCCGCGCTCCCCATAATAGGAGCAGCCGCCAAACCGCCCAACCCAGCCAGCTGTGTAATAAATTTGCGACGTTGATTTTTCACAGTCACACCTCGAAACCACCAGTCATGTTTATAGTTTCGTTCATTTTTCAAAAAAAGCAAGTACTGATTGTCATTATTTTCAATGTTTTTATATAGATAGAGTACTTTTCTAAATATATTATTAAGATAGTTGCTGAATTATGGCCTGTCCTTCAGTGCTGTCAGCGCTTATTTCAATCGTTCGACCCGTATTTTCATAGCGTATCTGGCACAGCACATCCGGCTTTGGCAGATAAGCTTCGGCTTTTTCCGGCCACTCCACCAGGCAAATGGAGTCGTTATCGAAATAATCCCGACCACCCGCGTATTCCAGTTCATCAGGATCGGCCAGTCGATATAAATCAAAGTGATAGATCTGCTGCTGATTAATCAGATAGGGTTCAACTAGCGTGTAGGTGGGGCTCTTGACCACTCCGCTATGTCCGAGAGCATGCAGGAAACCTCGAACAAAGGTGGTTTTACCTGTGCCAAGCTCTCCCTGTAGAAAAATAACGGTGCCGGGGGGGCAATACTTGGCCAGCTGTCCAGCCAGGGCTTCCTGAGCAGCCTCATCAGCCAGAAACAAAGTCTTCTTTACATTCACTGCATTAATCCTGGGTACATTCTGGATTTAACAGACTGCGTATCGAATCAAACAGATCGCTGGCCAACAGTCCTCGTTGCCCACTTTCGGCTGCCCGGTCACCGGCACTAGCATGCACCAGTACGGCAAGTTCAGCGGCTACGGCTAATGGCAGTCCTTGTGCGATTAAGGCCCCAATCAATCCACTCAGCACATCACCCATACCGGCACTGGCCATGCCCGGATTACCATAGGCACATACCTTCACCGGTGTCTGACTGGAATTTATCAGACTGCCCGCACCCTTCAATACAACGGTTCCGCCATACTGTTGCTGAATCAGTTCGCAGGCGCTGAAACGCTCTTTCTGGATGATTTCTGCTATTTCGTCGAGTAATCGTGCCGCTTCACCGGGATGCGGCGTCAATACCCAGTTGTGATCTCTGACATCTTCCACCTGTGCCAGCAAACCCAGGGCATCGGCGTCAATCACTTTGGGACTGTTTGTCTCCAGCACCTGACCCAGTAAGCGATTGGCCCAATCATCCCGACCCAGCCCAGGCCCGATAATGATCACATCGGCCTTGTGTAATAAATGCTGGGGAATCAATTCATTGGTGCCATGCACCATCACTTCCGGCCGTCCTGCCAGCACTGCGCTGACATGTTCCGGTCGGGTAATGACGGAAACCAGTCCGGCTCCGGTACGTAAGGCCGCTTCCGCAGATAATCGCACAGCTCCGGCCATACCATAATTGCCGCCTACCACCAGCACATGACCAAACTGTCCCTTATGGCTATCATGTTGCCGGGGCTTGATCCAGTCTTGCAACAAAGACCAGTGCAATAGCTGGGCATCCGCCGCGACCTGTTTATACACTTCCTCGGGTACAGACAGGCTATCGAAAAAGATTTCACCACAATAATCAGCCGCCTGGTGGGTAAACAGGCCCTTTTTCAAACCAATGAAGCTGATCGTCATATCCGCCTTAACCGCCACACCCATCACCGTGCCGGTATCGGCACTGAGTCCGGAAGGAATATCCACGGAAATCACTGGCACCGCCGACTGATTCATCTCTTCAATAACTTCCCGCCAGGCCCCTTCCACCTCTCGCTCTAATCCAGTTCCCAGCAAGGCATCCACAATCACATCGGAACGATGCATCAGTTTGCTATTAAAATCC
Organism: Gammaproteobacteria bacterium; assembly: GCA_048550535.1. Lineage (GTDB taxonomy): Bacteria > Pseudomonadota > Gammaproteobacteria > SZUA-229 > SZUA-229 > CBDULX01. The sequence continues at coordinate 7,497 of JBLYYN010000147.1, read as the reverse complement.
GATAATTGATGACCCATTGATTTCCAGTCTTTATAGGCTCTAGCCGCATCACCGTTTAGCTTTTTCGGATCAACCAGACTCACCACTTCCACCTTGTATCCGGCCTGCATAGCGAGGCGGGCCAGCACATAACCATCTCCCGCATTATTACCTGCACCACAGCACACGATGATACGTTGGGTAAGATGATATTTTTCCTGTAAGCGATCTAATATAGCCTGACCTGCCCGACACATCAGTTCATAACCGGCTATTTCATACTGTTCAATACTGATACGATCAAGTTCACGGCATGCCGCTGCACTGTAGAGATCAACGGGTAAAGCATCCAGATCGCTCATGGTTTGCCCTTATTATATTTAATAGCCTGCCAGACATTTTTCACATCATGCTGTTGCTGCTTGAGAATCAGACTGATGCTAATTTCTTCTATCGCTGCGTACAAGCAGACCACGGCAGCTAATCTGAACATCCAGTTACTAAAGCCTGCAAATAACAAGATGTAACCCATAAATGTCAGCAATACAGCCAGCTTCACACTCCAGGTATGGTAGCTGACTATGGCATGAAATTTAATCAAGCCAACCAGCACTGGCAAGGTAAAGCTGATCACAATAATGGCAGCAGACAACCATTCCGATTTAACTATTTCGGGCCACATTAACCAGGCTGCAACCGCCAGTGTTGAATAGACGATGAAATCACCCCAGCTATCCAGCCTGGATCCCAGCGCGGTTACCTGATTCAGCCATCGCGCAAGAAAACCATCCAGCACATCGGTGAAGCCCGTGAATAAAATGGCAATGAAAAACCAGTAGGTCTGATGATTAAGGGCTAATACCATTATCACCGGTGCCATCAGTATGCGGATAGCGCTGACAAAATTGGGCCAATTAACAATCTGGCTATCTAATTGCTTCATAAGCTATACCTTACCTGCTTAAGCAGAACATTTGTATAGCTAACTGGGGATGTAGTCTAGAATGGTTGTTTTCTAATACCCCATTTGTAAAGTAACTGGGATAATAATAATTCGGCAACAACAAATATCACCAGCGCATACAAAATCCCAATAAAGGACAGCTGCAATGCTTGCATACAGAGAAGCGCAGGAAACAATACTTCAGGCAGCTGATCGAGGAACAAAGCCATGCTACTGGAGGGCATTCCCATGCGTCGTTTTACAAAACTCGAAAACAGGTCACCTGACATGGAAGCCAGCGCCACATAGACACCCAGATACCATGCATAACCCAGTATGGGCGCCACAATACTCCCCATGATTACGGCTGCGACAATTCCACTCCAGGTTTTGGTGGGACCAAACAGAAATTGCCCGTCACCTAAACGGTAATTGAAATCAACAGGCATACTGAGTCGCTGTTTAAAGCTAAACCTGATTAAAATCGGCGCCCCATTGATCAGGATAACCAGCGCCAGGAATTTGGATATGGAAATGATCAAAGAATGTCTCCTTTGCAGGAGTTTGGAATAATCCCTGAACCACAATCCTTAAGTGTAAACGAGATTGAGTCTCACGAGGTTAATGCTGAGTCAGTCAAAGCCACTTGCAACTGGTCACGACCCCGGTTTTTTGCCGCATAAAGGGCATCATCAGCACGCTTGAAAAGACTACCGGAAGAATCCGATTTGGTCAAACAGGACAGACCTACGCTGACCGATACCGAATGCATCTGATCTTCATGTACTACCTGGTTGTTACGTATCGACTTTAAAATGCGTTCTGCCACTACCTTACTGGATTCACAATCGGAGTTACGCAGAATAATGGCGAATTCCTCACCACCATAACGGAACACCAGGTCGGAATCGCGAGTGCTGGTTTTCAGTGTGTTAGCCACCGATTTGAGCACATTATCCCCGGCACTGTGACCATAATTATCATTGAAAGATTTAAAATGATCGATATCGATCATGAGCAGGGTCAAACCGGTTTTCTGGCGTTTCGCCAGACTGATTTCTTGCTCCAGGGTGGCATCGAAGGTGGAACGATTATTCACCGCGGTGAGTGCATCCTGATAAGCCAGCAAACTGGCTTTATGGTATTGAACCGCATTTCTCAGTGGATACACCAGTTGGCACAACTGGTTTTCCAATAATACCAGTTCCGATTCTGAAAATTTGCGTCCCCGAAACAAACTGATGTTCCCCAGTCCGGCCTCTTCCAGAGTCAGGTTATAACGACAGCTATGGAAACTCTTTCGTCCCAGCTGCACGGTGATATCAAGACCATCATTCTGATAGCTGTAACCGTCAAACAGTAAATAAGCATGCATGTGTTCCATGAACTGACTGATCACCCAGTTGATATCAAGAGACATCTGCAACTTGGTAGCGAGATCCAGCCTGAGTTGTTGCTCCAGTACCGGATCGATGGCTTTCATCTGATCAGCCGAAGTCAGGTTACTCGCCAGGCTCTGGGCGGCTTTTTGTTCTTTAATCATATCCAGTGATGTCGATTGATAGGGCATGACTCTAGTTCCACGGTAACATTAATCAATGTTCAGCGATAATCATGCCAATATTCAAAAACATTTATTTATTAATATAATTCAACAACTTATAGGTTCCACTATGCATATACCAGGCAAAAGGGCGGAAATCAGTTTCCGCCCGGCGGTAATTTAATGGCTGCTATGACAGAATTCTGACACCTGTTGAATTGAACATGCCTGGTCTATTGCCTGGGTAACAAACACCCACCTATGGAACCCGGCAGGCAATGCTGACCATCGATCCAGATGGCATTATCAAATCGAGCATTGTCCAGCCTGGCCCCTTCCAGGCGTGCACCTTCCAGTTCAGCATAGGATAGATTGGCCGCTTCCAGATTGGCATCGAGCAGATTGGCCTGACGCAGATTAGCACCGATCAGGGCGGCATTTTGAAGCTGGCTTTGTTGCATCTCGGCACGTGATAAATTGGCATAAGAAAAATCACTGCCTGAGAGTTGACTGCGACTAAAATCCGCATCATTTAAAACGGCACTGGTGAACAGCGACAAACGTAAATCCAGACCAGCGAGGTTTTTGCCCTGCTTGTTACACATCGACCAGTTCATGCCAGATGCAGGTGGCGCATCACAATCGCTGCCGGTTTCAATACTGGTTGGACGATAACTGAAGAACGCCGCAATCAGTGAAATAGCCACCGCTAACAGCAGAATAATATTTCGACGATTAATGTGTGGCTGATTACGGTATTGATTGAGAATGTCATCCCGCAACTGGCGATGCATTTTCACTACCTGATCTTCATCCATGCGCCGTTCCGATTCCCCCGAATCATCCTCAGATCGGGCACTACGCTCATCCTCACGTCTACGCGCCAGCATCAGGGCCTTAGAACCTTCCGGGGTATGTGCATTGAGCACCACTTCGGGGACCAGTGACTTGTAGTGTTCTACCGTAACCCAGTTTTTCTGATCCTGGGAAATTTCAGATGCAAGCGTCATACGCCCGAGAATCAGATAACGACTGATCAGCTGGTTGGGATAGGGTCCGAAGACCTGGTCGTCTTTTTTAATATACCAGCGACCTTGATTGTGATCTTTAAACGTCATTCCGCTCACATGTTCCTTTTCAAGGCTTGAGCAGTTCGATACCTCCCATGTATGACCGCAATGCCTCAGGTATCAGGATACTGCCATCCTGTTGTTGATAGTTTTCAAGTATAGCAACCAATGTGCGACCTATTGCTAAACCCGAACCATTAATGGTGTGCAGTAGTTCCGGCTTGCCGGTTTCCGGGTTACGCCAGCGCGCACTCATGCGTCGTGCCTGAAAATCCTGAAAGTTACTGCAGGAAGAAATTTCACGATAAGCCTGTTGCCCGGGCAACCAGACTTCCAGGTCATAGGTTTTAGCCGAAGAAAAACCGGTATCACCGGCACACAGGGTGATCACTCTGTAGGGCAGATTCAGTTTTTGCAATACGGTTTCCGCATGCCCGGTAAGTTCTTCCAGAGCTTCCCAGGTGTCATCCGGTTTCACCAGTTGCACCATTTCCACTTTCTCAAACTGATGCTGGCGAATCATGCCGCGGGTATCCTTGCCATAGGAACCGGCTTCGGAGCGGAAACACGGCGTATGACAGGCGAACTTCATCGGCATCTGTTTGGCATCGATGATTTCATCACGCGCGATATTGGTGACCGGTACCTCGGCAGTGGGAATCAGGTAATAACCACTGTCGCCACTCATGGCAAACAGATCTTCTTCGAATTTCGGTAACTGACCGGTCCCTTTCAGGCTATCACTGTTCACCATATAAGGCACATAGACTTCAGTATAGCCGTGCTCTGAAGTGTGTAAATCCAGCATAAACTGGATCAATGCGCGATGTAACCTGGCCATAGCACCGCGCATCACCACAAAACGTGAACCGGTCAACTTGGCGGCCGTTTCAAAATCCAGCCAGTCGTTGGGGGCACCCAGCTCGACGTGGTCTTTGGCTTCAAAATCCAGCACTGTAGGTTCGCCCCAGCGTCGGATTTCGATATTATCCTGTTCTGATTGTCCATCGGGCACCGATTCATGCAGAATATTCGGCATACCCATCAGCATATCATTGAGTTCAGCCTGGACCGCATCCAGCTCAGACTTGGCTGCATCCAGCTCATCGCCCAGAGTGGATACCGCGTCCAGCAACGGCTGGATATCTTCACCCGCGGCCTTGACCTTGCCTATACCTTTGGATTTGCTATTACGTTCAGTCTGCAATTCCTGGGTTGTAATCTGGATAGCCTTACGCTGGTTTTCCAGCTCATTGAAGCGGGCAATATCCAGCTCATAACCACGACGAGCCAGTTGTCTGGCAACGTTTGCGATATCGTTTCTAAGAAGTTTTTGATCTAGCATATTGTTTTACTTTAAAGTTTTTTTATTGCCACAGAGTCACAGAGATCACTGAGGTTATTATATGAATCAAATACCATTGATGTAATCCATCAGAGGAAAACACTAAATATAAATTCCTCTGTGTTCTCAGTGTCTCCGTGGCAAACACATCAAACCCATGATTTTGCCCACTGTGCACCTATCCAGGCGGCACCAATACAGACCACCACATTGAGCAGCACATTGACGAATGCTTTTTGCATCATACCCTGCTGCATTAAATCCAGGGTATCCCATGAAAAGGTGGAAAAAGTGGTCAGCGCACCCAATACCCCCACCACCAGTGCCAGTCGCACTTCATGGGGCACATCGAATTTTTCAATCAGCAGTATGGACAATAAACCAATGGCAAAAGAACCCAGCACATTCACCACCAGGGTGCCGTAAGGGAAGCTACGGCCAAACCAAGTATAAATACCCGATGAAATACCGTAGCGTAACATGGCCCCAACTGCACCCCCCATGGCGACAAATAGCAGGTTTTTCATATCTTAGGCGGCAACCACCGGAATGACCTTGTCCGCCACATCTTTGTATTCTGCTATTTCATGGAAGTTCAGATAACGGTAGATATCCTTACTCATGGTTTCAATATTGCCCATATAGGACATGTATTCATCCATGTTGGGTATCTTGCCCAGGATACCGGTCACCGCGCTCAATTCAGCTGAAGCGAGATAGACATTCGCATCCTTACCCAGACGATTAGGGAAATTACGAGTTGAGGTAGATAACACGGTCGCACCATCGGCCACACGAGCCTGGTTACCCATACACAGGGAACAACCGGGCATTTCAGTGCGCGCACCGGCTTTGCCAAAGATACTGTAGTAACCTTCTTCTGTTAGCTGATGGGCATCCATCTTGGTCGGTGGTGCAATCCACATACGGGTGGGTACGTTGGAAACACTTTCCAACACCTTACCGGCGGCACGGTAATGACCAATATTGGTCATGCAGGAGCCAATAAAGATTTCATCAACCTGAGTACCCGCTACTTCGGACAGGGGCTTAATATCATCCGGGTCATTAGGGCAGGCCAGTAACGGTTCTTTGATGTCGTTGAGATCGATTTCGATAATCTCGGCGTACTCGGCATCAGCATCCGGTTGCAACAACTGAGGGTCTTCCAGCCAGGCTTCCATGGCATCGATACGGCGCTGCATGGTGCGTTGATCCTGGTAACCATTGGCGATCATCCATTTCAGCAGAGTGATATTGGAATTCAGATACTCGATAATCGGTTCCTTGTTCAGGTGCACGGTACAGCCATTAGCGGAACGCTCAGCAGACGCATCGGATAGCTCAAAAGCCTGCTCCACTTTCAGATCCGGCAGGCCTTCAATCTCCAGCACCCGACCATTGAAGACATTCTTCTTGCCTTTCTTCTCCACCGTGAGCAAGCCTTTCTGGATCGCCACATAAGGAATGGCATTTACCAGATCACGCAGGGTAATACCCGGCTGCATCTCACCTTTGAAACGCACCAGCACCGACTCCGGCATATCCAGTGGCATTACACCCAGAGCTGCACCAAAGGCCACCAGACCGGAACCGGCCGGAAAACTAATGCCCATGGGGAATCGAGTATGTGAGTCACCACCGGTACCTACGGTATCCGGCAGGATCATACGGTTAAGCCAGGAGTGGATAATGCCATCTCCTGGACGCAGAGACACACCACCTCGGGTCTGCATGAAATCAGGTAAATCATGCTGTAATTTGATATCCACAGGCTTGGGGTAAGCCGCAGTATGACAGAATGACTGCATCACCAGATCCGCAGAGAAGCCCAGGCAGGCCAGTTCTTTCAGTTCATCTCGTGTCATGGCACCGGTGGTGTCCTGAGAACCCACGGTGGTCATCCGGGGTTCACAATAGGTTCCGGGGCGAACGCCTGTAACACCGCAGGCCTTGCCCACCATCTTCTGTGCCAGGGTAAAACCTTTACCGGTATCCGCAGGTGCCACAGGCCGCAGGAACACATCCGAAGCTTCCAGTCCCATACTTTCACGGGCACGATCGGTTAAGCCACGACCAATGATAAGGGGAATACGACCATTGGCTCGTACTTCATCGGGCATGGTGGTGGGACGCAAATTGAAGTCACACAGTTTCTCACCCGCTTCATTCAGTACCATACCCTCATAAGGACGAATTCGAATCACATCCCCGGTGTTCATATTTTCTACGTCACACTCGATGGGTAAAGCCCCTGAGTCTTCAGCGGTATTGAAGAAAATCGGTGCAATCTTGCCACCCAGAACCACACCCCCTTCACGCTTATTGGGCACGAAAGGAATATCATTGCCCATGTGCCAGAGCACAGAGTTGATGGCTGATTTACGTGAAGAACCGGTTCCTACTACATCACCCACATAGGCTATTGGGTGACCTTTTTTCTTTAGATCCTCAATGGTCTGCAATGGCTCTTCCATCTTACTCACCAACATGGATTTGGCGTGCAGGGGAATATCCGGACGACTCCAGGCTTCGGTGGCCGGTGACAGGTCATCGGTATTGGTCTCACCGGGTACCTTGTATACGGTAACGGTGATTTCCTCAGCCAGAGCGGGTT
>JBLYYN010000146.1:0-59977 GCA_048550535.1 Gammaproteobacteria bacterium | reverse complement strand
TCAATTCTATTTAATTCCAGGTACTCATCTGGCTGGTGGGCCTGGGCAATATTGCCGGGGCCCAGAACCAGGGTTTGCATGCCCAGTTCCGTTAGGTAAGGCGCTTCGGTACCGAAGGCGACACTCTGGGCAGTATACCCGGTGAGGGATTCGGCGGTTTTGATCAGTTCGCTATCGGCCGCGGTTTCCATTGCTGGGATACCCGAAAACAAAGGCCGGGTTTCCAGTTCAAAGCCGTGATCCGGCATCACACTTTGCAGTCGTTGCGCCATGTCATGGCGTAATTGCTCCAGGTCCATGCCGGGCAAGGGCCGTAAGTCGATGTGCAGTTCGCAGGTACCACAGATGCGGTTGGGGTTGTCGCCGCCGTGGATATGGCCCAGGTTGAGGGTGGGCACCGGTACTTCGAACTGGTCGTTGCGGTATTTTTGTTGCAGTTCGTCTCGCCAGGTCATGAGTTCACTCATTACCCTGTGCATGGCTTCCAGGGCATTGTGGCCCAGTGTCGGATCGCTAGAATGGCCGGACAGGCCGGTGATACGCACCGATTCCATGAGGATTCCCTTGTGCATGCGTACCGGCTTCATACCCGTAGGTTCGCCAATGATGGCATAGCGGCCTCGGGGTCGGCTGGCTTTGACCAGGGCTTTGGCACCCTCCATGGTGGTTTCTTCATCGGCGGTGGCCAGGATGATCAAGGGTTGCCGGTATTGTTCGGGGGTAAACGTCAGGGCTGCTTCGATGGCTAAAGCCATAAAGGCCTTCATGTCCGAGGTGCCCAATCCATACAGGCGATTGTCCGCTTCGGTCAACTTGAAGGGGTCGAAATTCCAGCGTTGCTGGTCATAGGGCACGGTATCGGTATGACCCGCCAGCACCAGTCCGCCATCGCCGGAACCGCGGCTGGCCAGTAAATTGGCCTTGCCGGGGGCTACCGGCAGTATCTCTACTGCAAAATCAAGGTCCTTCAGCCAGCTGGCCAGCAGCTCGATCACCGGCAGGTTGCTTTGGTCCAGCTCGGTATTGACACAGCTGACCGAAGGGGTGGCGATTAGTTGCTTGATCATATTGATCAGCTGGAGACGGTGCTTCATTTGGAACGGATAGTCTCATCATTGAGCATTTCGACACCATAGAACTGGCAATGCAGGATTTCATTGCGCAGGGCTTCGATGGCATCCGGTCGGGTAAAGCTTTTGCGCCAGGCCAGTGCTACCCGGCGCGATGGGCCCGGTTGCTCGAAGGGGATCAGGGTTAATAAATCGTTGTTGCTGGAGGGGGTATTGCTGCTGGAAGGCAATACGGTAATGCCGGTGCCGGTGGCGACCATATGGCGAATAGTTTCCAGCGAACTGCCTTCCATGCCTCTCTGTAAACTAGAGGTTCGGCAGGCCGGGCATTTCTGTAATATCTGATCCCGAAAACAATGGCCTGGCCCAAGCAGTAGCAGACTTTCATTGGCAAGGTCATTAGCCTGTATAGCCTTGAGCTGGCTCCAGGGATGTTGCTGGGGCACGGCAACTATAAAGCTTTCATCATAAACTGCCTGGGTGATGATGCCGGGTTCTTCAAAGGGAAGGGCAACGACAATGACATCCAGCTTGCCCTGTTTTAATTGTTCGGCCAGAACGGAGGTGAAGTTTTCTTCAATCATCAATGGCATTTGTGGCGCCCGTTTATGGATGCGGGGGATCAGTTCCGGCAGCAGATAAGGTGCGATGGTGTAGATGGCCCCCAGTCTGAGTGGGCCGGATAATGGGTCTCGCTGGGCATTTGCCAGATGTTTAATCACTTCGGCCTGTTCCAGGACTTTCTGTGCCTGCTCGATGATCGGCGCGCCGCGAGATGTGATTTTTAATTCATTGCGAGCGCTGCGTTCGAACAGGCTCACATCCAGCTCGTCTTCCAGTTTTTTAATACCCAGGCTGAGGGTGGGCTGGGTAACGTGGCAGGCCTTGGCTGCACGACCAAAATGCTGGTGCTGGGCAACTGCGACAATATATCGGAGTTCAGTCAGGGTCATCTTTTATACCATTAGTAATATTTATGATTGAACGTATTGTAATAAATAATTTGATTGATTTCTGTATAAAAATGCAATTATTAGCATATAGATATATGGAATCGATTAATCAGAAATCATCAATTACATTATGGCTGCTGCCATGTCGACTTACAGGCTTATTAGTGGCAGGTATTGCCGGAAAAATCGCGGGCTCCTGCTGATAATCCAGGCACCCGGGCTTAGAGTTAAACTGGGTATAGCTCTGTATTTTGATCCACTCATTTCGAGTAAGTGAAATCGACGGTGGCGTTTCTGGAATCATTGACGCGTCCATTTCCTGAACCGAGTATGCCTCGTTTGCCCATTACTCCCGCTAGCACTGTGATTGAATAAGCGCTAAATAACCTCTTTTCAGCTGATGTTTGAAGCCAGCCAGTCTAGATTCGGTGGGCTTTTGGTTTGCTGCAGGTTGTTTTATCTCTGCTATAAACAAGCTAATAATAAGGTGAAAAATCTGGAAATTTCATGCTGGGTTTTATCAGACATAGCATTCGTAATAAATTATTACTGACTATTGGTGTTACCACCCTCGTGGTTCTGTCAGTCATTGTCTGGTCCTTTTATATATCATATCTGGATAATGTTAAATTACAGCACATCATAGATGAAGATCTGCAAATTAAATCAGATGTGCAAACCATAGCAGCAAATTTTCAGCACCAGATTAAAGGTTGGAAAAATATGCTGTTACGGGGTCATGATCCAGCACAGATGGAAAAATACTGGAAAAGAGTGGGTAAGGAGCAGAAGCAGATTCAGGCTGAGGTCAAGAATGTCATAAATGATTTACTTGGAATTCATAAAGATTCGAAAAACGCTGTGCTGATGGAAAAATTCCAGGATCTCCATAACGAAATGTATGACACCTATCAAAAAGCTCGACAAGTGTATCTGGATAGCGGGAACAATTTTAAGCCAGGAGATAAAATAGCCAGAGGAATAGACCAGGAGCCGGCGAGCTTATTGGCAATGGTCATTAAAAATCTGGATGATGAATCTAAGGTGGCTGTGCAGGCTGCAATTAATGAATTTGCCCAGGTGCAGAAAATAACCATTGCCGCTTTTATTTTTGCGGTTAGCATTTCATTTGTAATTTTTCTATTTATGATTCAAAAAAGTATTGTCTATCCTGCTAAACGAATGGTTAATAGCCTGAGTAAAATGGCAAGTGGGGATTTCACCGGGAATATCGAAGTTTCATCGGGTGATGAAATCGGTCAGATAGCAACCAGTGCTCGAACTCTCATGCAGGATATAGGTAATATCGTTAAACAGATTAATCAGGCTGTTTTCAAACTGTCGGTATCGGCTGAAGATATGTCCCATATCACCGATCAATCCAGTCAGGCCATGCAACGTCAAAGACAGGAAACCGAACAGGTGGCCTCCGCTATGAATGAGATGAGTACGACAGTGGCTGAAGTGGCTCAGAATGCACAGTTGGCATCTGAATCGGCACACCAGGCCAAAAACGAAGCGGGTATGGGGCAACAGGTTGTCAATGAGTCCATATCAGCGGTTGCGGCATTAATCCAGAAGGTGGAATTAGCGGCAGATGTGATACAGGTGCTGGAATCAAATTCGCAGGAAATCGGCACGGTACTGGATGTGATTCGAAGTATTGCCGAACAAACCAATCTGCTGGCCCTGAATGCGGCTATCGAAGCTGCACGAGCCGGGGAACAGGGTAGAGGGTTTGCCGTGGTGGCCGATGAAGTACGGGTGCTGGCACAACGCACTCAGACCTCTACTGAAGAAATCCAGCAGATGATCGAGAAGTTACAATCCGGTGCTCTGCAGGCGGTTGATGCCATGATGCAGAGTCGATCACAGGCGGATGTGACACGGGATGCCTCGGCCCGTGCCGGAGAAGTGCTGCATGCCATCACTCAGTCAGTTAACAGCATTAACGATATGAATACCCTGATTGCCAGCTCCGCTGAAGAACAGAACTCGGTGGCCGAGGAAATTAATCGCAATATCATCAATATATCCCAGGTGGCGGATTCCACTTCAGATTCTGTTAGCCATTCGGCGAAAACCAGTGAAGAGCTGCGCCAGGTGGCAGAAGAGCTTAAACATGTGATTTCGCGGTTGACGGTTTAGGATGAAGCGGGTGATTAAAATCAAAAGCTACTGTCCGCAAATGGTCACTCATGCGCGTCCTTGCGCTACGTGACATTAGTGCATCCATGCACGTCAACGCCAAAAAACGCAAATGAAACCATCTGTATTGTTTTACGCCGTAGGCGTACAAGCGAAATATTTGCGTTTATTTGCGTGCATTTGCGGATTTATGCCCTTTGGGTGCCATTGCTTTTTAGACTGATTTAGCTAATTATTTTCCATTGCGAGTTCGACTTGGCTCTTGCTTGCATTACAATAGCGGGCTTACATAATGAATTCATTTGAGGTCGACCATGCCCGTATACCGTTCCCGTACCACCACCCACGGTCGTAACATGGCCGGAGCCCGTGCTTTATGGCGGGCGACCGGTATGAAAGATGGGGATTTTGATAAACCTATCATTGCTATTTCCAATTCCTTTACCCAGTTTGTACCCGGTCATGTACATCTGAAAGACCTCGGGCAGCTGGTGGCTCGTGAGGTGGAAAAAGCCGGTGGTATCGCCAAAGAGTTCAATACCATTGCTGTGGATGATGGCATTGCCATGGGCCATGGTGGCATGTTGTACTCCTTGCCTTCCCGTGAAATTATTGCCGATTCTGTTGAGTACATGGTGAATGCTCACTGCGCCGATGCCATTGTTTGTATTTCCAACTGCGACAAAATCACCCCCGGTATGCTGATGGCGGCCATGCGATTGAATATTCCGGTGATATTCGTGTCCGGCGGACCCATGGAATCAGGCAAAGCGGTGGTGCATGGTCAGGAGGCGCATCTGGATCTGGTGGATGCCATGGTGATGGCGGCCAGCCCGGACGAGTCCGATGAAGATGTGGCTATAGTCGAGCGTTCTGCCTGCCCGACCTGTGGTTCCTGTTCCGGCATGTTCACCGCCAATTCCATGAACTGTTTGACTGAGGCGCTGGGGTTGTCTTTGCCAGGGAATGGTTCACTGCTGGCCACCCATGCCGATCGTGAACAGCTGTTCCTGGAGGCGGGTCGCAAAATTGTCGAGATCACCAAACGTTATTATGAACAGGATGATGATTCTGTATTGCCGCGTTCCATCGCCAGCTTCAAGGCCTTTGAAAATGCTATGAGTCTGGATATCGCCATGGGTGGCTCCACCAATACCGTGTTGCATCTGCTGGCTGCAGCCGAAGAAGGCGAAGTGGGTTTCACCATGGACGATATCGATCGCCTGTCACGCAAGGTGCCTCATTTATGTAAAGTGGCTCCATCAACTCAGAAGTATCATATGGAAGACGTGCACCGCGCCGGTGGTGTGCTGGGTATTCTGGCGGAGCTTAATCGCGCGGGTCTGTTGCACAGTGATTTACCGACCGTACATAGTGACAGTGTGGCCTCGGCCCTGGCCAAGTGGGACATAGCGGTGAGTGATGATGATGAGGCCAAGGCTCGTTTCTCTGCGGCGCCGGGTAATGTGCCGACACAAACCGCCTTCTCCCAGGACAAACGCTGGTCACTGGATGCCGACCGTGAAAATGGTTGTATCCGTAATCTGGCCCATGCCTATTCCCTGGACGGTGGTCTGGCGGTGTTATTCGGCAATATTGCCGAGCAGGGCTGTATTGTGAAAACCGCCGGCGTCGATGAGAGTATTCTCAAGTTTAAGGGGCCAGCACGAATTTTCGAATCCCAGGACGACGCGGTTGCCGGTATTCTGGGTGACCAGATCAAACCAGGCGATGTGGTGATTATTCGTTATGAAGGCCCGAAGGGAGGCCCGGGTATGCAGGAAATGTTGTACCCCACCTCCTATCTCAAATCCAAAGGCATGGGTAAGGTCTGTGCCCTATTCACCGATGGCCGATTCTCCGGCGGTACTTCCGGATTATCCATCGGCCACGCCTCACCGGAAGCTGCTGAAGGTGGCGCCATCGGTCTGGTGGAAGAGGGTGACATGATCGAGATCGACATTCCCAAGCGCAGCATTAACCTGCTGATCGACGATACCGAAATGCAGCAGCGTCGCCAGGCCATGGACGCCAAAGGCGAAGCCGGCTGGAAACCAGTGAACCGGGATCGAGTAGTGAGTCAGGCGTTAAAGGCCTATGCGGCCCTGACCACCAGTGCGGCTCGCGGTGCGGTGCGGGATGTATCTCAGCTGAAAAAATAGTAAATTTTCTTTGCCACGGAGGCGCAGAGTACACAGAGAAATGAATTAATTTTTGTTTTGTGCGCTATATGGCTCTTGGGCAATATTAGTTTGTTGGGATTAATTCAATAAAAAATAGTGGTCACTTATGCACGAAATGTATGCAAAGTAATTTAATAAAAAACTCTGTGCACTCTGCGTCTCTGTGGCAAATAATCAAACGGTGATAACAATGAAAATCGGTACCCCATTATCTGAATCCGCCACTCGAGTCATGCTGTTGGGCAGTGGTGAGCTGGGTAAGGAAGTGATTATTGAGCTGCAACGTCTGGGTGTGGAAGTGATTGCGGTGGATCGCTATGAACATGCGCCGGGCCATCAGGTGGCCCATCGTGCCCATGTACTGGATATGACCGATGCTCAGGCCTTCAAAGCGCTGGTGAAGCAGGAGCGACCGCATATCATAGTGCCGGAAATTGAAGCCATTGCCACTGATATGCTGGCGGAGATCGAAGCGGAAAATCTTGCACAAGTCATTCCTACTGCCCGTGCCACACAATTGACTATGAACCGGGAAGGCATACGGCGACTGGTGGCGGAAGAACTGGGATTGCCTACCTCCAGTTATGGTTTTGCCAGCAGTCTGGAGGAATTAAAAACGGTGATCGATGAGGTCACCGGATATCCCTGTATCATCAAGCCGGTGATGTCGTCATCCGGCAAGGGGCAGTCACGGCTGGAATCGGATGACGACCTGGAGTCGGCCTGGGAATATGCCATGACTGCCGGCCGGGTCAACCAGGGTCGAGTGATTGTGGAAGGGGTGGTGGAATTCGATTATGAAATCACCCAGCTCACGGTCAGGGCGCTCAATGCCAAGGGTACAGTTGAAACCCACTTTTGTGCTCCCGTCGGGCATTTGCAGAAAAACGGTGACTATGTCGAGAGCTGGCAGCCACAGAAAATGTCGGAAACGGCACTGGAAGAATCCCGACGTATTGCGCAACAGGTGACTGATGCATTGGGCGGCAGGGGTGTTTTTGGCGTCGAACTGTTTATCCGGGGCGATCAGGTCTGGTTCAGTGAAGTCAGTCCTCGGCCCCATGATACGGGGCTGGTGACTTTAATCAGCCAGTGGCAGTCGGAGTTTGCCCTGCATGCCCGTGCCCTGCTGGGTTTGCCGGTGGATACCACCCTGCGCAATGCAGGGGCCAGCGCGGTGATATACGGTGGTATGAATGAGTCTGCTATCAGCTATACTGGAATAGAACAGGCGCTGACGGTACCGGGCAGTGAATTGAGATTGTTTGGAAAACCCGAGGCTTTTGAGCACAGACGTATGGGCGTGGCCATAGCCTCTGGGGCGGATGTGGATGAGGCGCGAGGTCGAGCGAGGCTGGCGGCATCCAAGGTTATTACTGAGAAGTGAATTCACTGAGATCTTAATCCAATTATATTTTTTCAATTGGTTATGGGGTTGATTTCTCCTGAATTCTTTAAAGTATCTATAAAATCATGTTTTTTATAGAAAAAGACTTTACCTTGGCCTGGGTTTGTTCTATTGTTTGTGTAACATAAATGATTAAATACCTGGAACTACCTTGTCCCGTTTAGCTGCTGCATTGAGTCAAACCTTCCGTTCACTACCGAATCTGTCCGATCGTTTTTCTAGTTATTCCCTGGAAGACTGGTGGCAGGATTATGTTTTTCAGCTGAATCATTCGGGTTATAAGGGCGCTAGTCAGGTTGCCTTTTTTATCGTCCTGTTTTCAGTGCTGGGCAGAATGGCTCGGGTTGATGGCCGTATTCGGCCTGCGGAGCTGGCACAGAATCACAAGGTGATGGACCAGCTCAAACTAAATCAGCAACAACAGCAATTGGCTAGCCGATTGTTCAGTACCGGTACCCAGGCGGATTTTAATCTGGATCAGGTTCTGATACGGTTTAACCGCTTATGTTCTCACCGTGCCAGTCTGCTGCAGATATTTGTTGAGGTTCAGTTGCAAATGGCCCTTGCCGATGGCGTAATGCAGCCTTCCGAGCAGGAATTACTGAACAAGATTTGTAAACGTCTGGATATTTCCCAGGCCATATTTAACCGGATAGAGAATCGCGTGCGGGTAGTTAAACCGGCCGAAGGGTCACAGACTCATCAGTCTAAAAAAACAGCCAAAGCTATGAGTCTGGCAAGTGCCTGTGAGCTGCTGGAAGTGTCCCGATGGGACAGTGAGCAATCCATCACCCAGGCCTATCGCCGTCAGTTAAGTCTTAACCATCCCGACAAGTTGATGGCCCGCGGTTGTGATGATGCTGAAATTCAGGCGGCCATTATCCGGGTGCAGGAAATCAAATGGGCCTATGAGATCGTGAACAAGGCGAAAAAAATTCGCTGATCTGTAGTGGTTTAAATCAGATAAGCATGTTGTCTGATCAGCTGAACAATCTATAATGCCGGCTATGACACAGCCTGAAATACCTCCGCTATTATTATCCCAGGTACCCCTTGCTCTTCGGGAAAAAGTTTCCATTCACTGGGAGGCCTGGCAGCAGGCCTGTCGCAATATTGAGCAATCCGAATCGGTTGGGCTGGATCTTGCCCTGCTGGGAAAACACTGGGCCTGCAGTGATTTTGTCGCTGGCGTGATGATCAAGCAGCCAGCTCAATGCCTGGCCATGTTCAACACGGGCGAGCTTGATTCCAGTAAAAACCTCGAACAATACCAATCTGAGTTAGCTGGTTTATTGGCCGATCTGCCATTAGCCAATGATTTTGCTCTGATGCAGGGTTTGCGACAGTTTCGTCAGCGCCAGATGTTTCGTATTGCCTGGCGTGATCTGGCAACTCAGGCAGCTACACTGGAAACCCTGGCCAATTTAACAGACCTCGCTGAAACCTGTGTTGAATTAACACTCGAGTATCTATACCAGGACCAGTGTCAGGCGCTGGGTACTCCGACGGATGCCGAGGGTCAGTCCATGCGTATGGTGGTGCTGGGCATGGGTAAGCTGGGTGGTCATGAACTGAATTTCTCCTCCGATATCGATCTGATTTTTGCATACCCTGAGGAAGGGGAAGTGAAAAATGGCCGAGCCATGGCGAACAGTCAGTTCTTTATTCGCCTGGGTCAGCGATTCATCAAAGTTTTGAACGATGTCACCGGTGATGGCTTTGTGTTTCGGGTGGATATGCGACTGCGGCCTTATGGTGATAGTGGTCCCCTGGTGATGAGCTTTGATGGTATGGAGCAGTATTATCAGACTCAAGGCCGCGACTGGGAACGTTATGCGATGATTAAGGCCAGGGTGATTGGTGGCGATCGTGAGGCGGGTAAGGAATTGATGGATATGCTCAAGCCCTTTGTCTATCGGCGTTATCTGGATTTTGGGGCTTTCCAGTCGATTCGTGAAATGAAAGTGATGATCGATAAGGAAATTCGACGTAAGGGCAATCTAAACAACATTAAACTGGGTGAAGGTGGTATTCGGGAAATCGAATTTATTGGACAGACTTTTCAGCTGATCCGTGGTGGTGGTGAGCCTGATATGCAAATCCGCAGCATCGTTAAGGTGCTGAATTTATTGTCCGACAAAGGTTATTTACCCGAACAGGAGACTGAGCAATTAACGGAGAATTACGATTTTTTGCGACGACTGGAAAATCGCCTGCAAATGTATGCCGATGGTCAAACCCACCTGCTGCCCGCAGATGAGTTACCACAAACGGCCATGGCCCTGGCTATGGATTACCCGGATTGGCCCAGTTTACTGGGTGATATTGAACGGCATCGGCAGCAGGTGCACCACAGTTTTAACCAGACCTTTGCCAAATCCACGGGCGATTCCAGCTCAGACTCTAGCGCTGGGCGTGGCATAACTGAAATCTGGCTGAGTGGGTTGGAAAAAGCTGAGACGATGGCGTGGCTGAATGATAATGGCTGCGCAGAAGCAGAATCGGTATTCCATCAACTCCAGATGTTTAGAGATTCATCGCAACTAAAATCGCTCACCGGCACTGCCCGCCAGCGGCTGGATGATTTAATGCCCCTGATGCTCAAGCAATTGATTGAGCAAGCAAGGCCGGAAGTGGTGCTGCAACGCTTACTGAATTTGCTACAGGCCATAGTGCGGCGTAGCGTCTATCTGTCTCTGCTCATCGAGTACCCTCTGGCCTTGAAACAGCTGGTGAAACTTTGTGCTGCCAGTCCCTGGATTGCCCATTTACTCACCCGATATCCGATTCTGCTGGACGAATTACTGGACTTTCGCGTGCTTTATGAATTACATGATAAAGCTCAGTTAATGGAGCAACTGGACTCGTTGGTCGATGCTGTACAGGGTGACGAAGAACGGGAAATGGAGGTGCTGAGAAAGTTTAAACAGGCCCAGGTATTACGCATAGCGGCCATGGATGTGGCAAACAGCCTGGAAGTGTTCGAAGTCAGTGAGCAACTGACCCTGATTGCCGAGGTGCTGGTAGCCAAGGTGTACCAATTGGCCTGGCAGCACATGATCAAGCGTCATGGGCGGCCGATGTGCGAGCTGGAGGGGCAATCCTGTGAGCCTGAGATGGCCATTATTGCCTATGGCAAAATGGGTGGCAGAGAGCTGGGTTATGCTTCGGACCTGGATATTGTGTTCCTGCACAACAGTCATGGAGACAGGCAATACAGCAACGGTGAACGCAGTATCGATAACAGCACTTTTTTTGCCCGCCTGGCACAGCGGGTGGTGCATATATTGAGTGCCCAGACGGCCACTGGGCGCTTATACGAAATCGATACCCGGTTACGACCGGATGGTGCTGCGGGTATGCTGGTGAGCAGTCTGGAAGCTTTCGAATATTACCAGAAAGAAAAGGCCTGGACCTGGGAACACCAGGCGCTGATTCGCGCAAGAATGGTGTTAGGCCCCCCCCATATAGGTGAAGAATTTGATAGAATCAGGCA
The DNA here is from genome assembly GCA_048550535.1 of Gammaproteobacteria bacterium. GTDB lineage: Bacteria > Pseudomonadota > Gammaproteobacteria > SZUA-229 > SZUA-229 > CBDULX01. The sequence goes on along the minus strand of JBLYYN010000146.1, from coordinate 48,719 downwards.
TGCAGTGCTGGCTCGTCCCCGGGAACTGCAGCCGTTGAAATCTGATGTCTGTGAAATGCGGCAGAAAATGAGTGAAAATCTGGGCAGTAAAAAAGCCGGCGAGTTCCACATTAAACATGATAGTGGAGGTATCGTCGATATCGAATTTATTGCTCAATATGGTGTACTTGCCACGGCGGCCAGTCATCCAGAATTACTGCAACAAACGGCGACTCGAAAAATCCTCAAAGGCTTACTGATTAGTGGGATTTTACAGCCCGAAGATGTAGAGCGATTGAGTCAGGCATACCAGGATTATCGAGTCTACAGCCATCAGCTGGCGCTACAGGAACAATCATCAATCGTAAATGATTCATTATTTGAATCACAACGTGCCGATGTAACAACAATATGGCAGAATGTGCTGGTCAATGAAAGCAGCACAAACAGTTAGGAGATTGATATATGCAAACCATGGCTGATCGCGATGGGGTTATCTGGTTCGATGGGGAGCTTGTCCCCTGGCGCGAAGCAAAAGTCCATGTGTTAACCCATACTCTGCATTACGGTATGGGTGTTTTTGAGGGTGTGCGAGCTTATAAAGCAGAGCAGGGCACGGCTATTTTTCGTTTGCAGGCGCATACTGATCGACTGTTTGATTCTGCTCATATCATGAAAATGGATATGCCGTTCGATAAGGCAACATTGATCGAAGCACAGCGGACGGTAGTACGTGAGAATAATCTGCAATCCGCCTATTTGCGTCCCATGTGTTTTTATGGATCTGAAGGCATGGGCTTACGCGCCGATAATCTGAAAACCCACGTTATTATCGCAGCCTGGGAGTGGGGGGCTTATCTGGGTAAGGATAATCTGGAAAACGGTATCCGTATTCGCACATCGTCTTATACTCGCCACCATGTGAATATCAGTATGTGCAAGGCCAAGGCTAACGGCCATTATATCAACTCCATGCTGGCACTACAGGAAGCCGTCACCGATGGATATGATGAAGCTATGCTGCTGGATAATGAAGGTTATGTAGCAGAAGGTAGTGGTGAAAATATTTTCATCGTCAAAGACGGTGTCATCTATACTCCGGACTTAACTTCGGCTTTGAATGGGATTACCCGTAACACCATTTTTACTCTGTGTAATGAGCTGGGGGTTGAAATCCGAGAAAAGCGCATTACCCGTGATGAAGTGTATATCGCCGATGAGGCTTTCTTTACCGGAACCGCGGCCGAAGTAACACCGATACGCGAAGTAGATAATCGTAGCATTGGTATCGGCAGCCGAGGTCCCATCACAGAAAAATTACAAACCATGTATTTCGATGTGGTTCATGGTCGCCATCATGTACATCCTGAATGGCTGACTTTGATTAATGACTGATCATTTATATAAGGGGAAATACTATGCCCAATCCAAATACTGCAGCCCAGAGTGGATTAGCACAACCCAACGAAAAAAATCAGTATGAAGTAAAACAGGAAGACTTGCCGGTGCATTGCCCAATGCCCGGCAGCAGTCTATGGAATTCACACCCACAGGTGTTTATCGCATTTAATAAACAGGGTTATGGCAAGTGCCCGTACTGTGGTGCAGAGTATCATCTCATACAGTGATGCTGGTCCCAGCGCTAACATCACCGCCATAATTAATTTCATCAGCCTACTATATAGGCAGCAATAACTTGCTGCTTTTAGGATTTGTTTTAAACAATGAGGCGATATCTTTTTTTTATCAATCAGCTCTATTCCTATTCGATATTGCGTCCTTTGCAGGAAGTGATTCGTGAACGAGGAGATGAGGTTGCCTGGTTTGTGCAGGGTACTGATGCTCAGTATCTCAGGCATGATGAAAAGCAGCTGCATACTGTGCGGGAAGTTAAGGATTATAATCCGCTAGCTGTTTTTGTGCCGGGAAACTGGGTGCCTGATTTTTTTCCTGGGGTTAAAGTGGAAGTGTTTCATGGCCTGGCTAATGATCAAACAGGGAAAAAAGGTCACTACAGGGTTCGAGGTTTATTTGATCTTTATTGTACCCATGCGCCAGAGGTGACCGATGTATTTAATCGACTGGCGGCAAAGTATAAAACATTCATGGTAAAGGAAACCGGTTGGCCAAAGCTTGATCCTCTATTTAATCCCGCTAGATGCAGTAAGGACCAGGGTCTCGACTTTAGACGACAGTTAAATACGGACAAACCGGTTGTTTTTTATGCTTCAACATTTAGTCCGTCTTTGACCTCTGCCCCCCACCTAGTGCAGACTATAAAAGAGATATCAAGTCAAGGCGACTGGCATTGGTTGGTTACTTTGCATCCTAAAATGCCAAGGCAGCTTGTTGAAGAATATAAAAAACTTGAAGGTGATAATTTCACTTATGTGGATAGTAGTTCTGATGTGCTGCCCTTGCTTAGAGCGGCAGATGTCATGCTTTGCGATACTTCCTCAATAGCCCTGGAATTTATGATGCTGGATAAGCCAGTGGTCACCTATAGGACAAAAGTGCCTGGGTCACAGGTACTTAACGTTACCGATGCTGTGGATGTTAAATCAGCAATAGTAAAAGCCCTGGCCAGGCCTGAAGACTTAATGCTGGCAATGAAGTCATATGTCGATGGGCTTCATCCTTACCGGGATGGTAAATCCAGTGAGCGAGTATTGCAGGCTGTAGATGAATTTATTGAGAGTAACTCAGCCCAAAAGCTAAGTCGTAAGCCTTTGAATCTGTGGCGAAAATACCAGATGAGGAAGAGAATGAGTTACTTTGGCTTGTAATATCCATCACTATTAATTAGCTTCGGTGCTTCAATATTTTTAATCATAGATGGAATAAATATCCGTGTATTTAGGCTATAAATTACTGATATGCTAATTTGGCGGATGAATCCTGTCCTGGCTTAGTTTGCTGCGATATAGAGCTGGTGATTGTATTAGGACGTTTAGGATTTGACAGATTGTTCGTGCAAGTTCTCATGTGATACTAATGTTTTTAATTGTATATTTTATGAATAGCCTGTGCACTGGTGTCTTGGTCTTGATTGGAGGCTTCCAGGAGTCACGTTTAAGTAGGTTTCATGAATTTTAATTTAATACAATCAGTCAAGTACTTAATATGCCGATATTTAATCGTCAGGCAATATTTGATTGCACATGCAGAAAAATATTCCATCAGTCTAAAGTTTAAAATTGAGGATGCCATTGGGCGCCATATATATAAAAATGGTGCTTATGAAAAAGAGTTGTCAGATTTTATAATCAATCACATCCAGTTTCATTCGGGTGATATTGCCCTGGATATAGGGGCGAACATCGGTTGGTATTCTCTGTTGTTGGATAAGCATATGCCAGAGGGTTGTCAGGTTTATGCGTTTGAGCCAGACCCCCTTAATTACCAGTTGCTAATTTATAATATTCAATTGAATGGCGCGAATAAAGTAAAGGCTATACAAAATGCGCTTTCGGATAAAAAAGAAATTAAAAAATTATACAGATATTCCAACAGAAATTTAGGAAGGCATTCATTGCTGGATATCAATCAAGGAGATTTTGTAGAAGTCGAGGCACTTGTTCTGGATGAGTTTATACAGTTAAATAATATAGATTTTAATAAAGTCAAATTTGCAAAAATAGATATTGAAGGTTATGAGTATTTTGCACTTTCTGGTGCCTTAAAAGTTCTGGATTCTATAGATTGTCTTATTAGTGAATTTGTGCCTAGATATCTGCAGCATGGAAAAGTGGATCCTGAGCTGTTAATTAATTTGCTTGAAGGGAAAGGGTTTAAATCAAATGTACTGAAAAATGGAGCTCTAAGTCCAATAGATCGTAATGAAATTTTATCAAGTGCTTTCTGCGATATCATCTGGTTGAAATGATGAACGCTTTAAGTCGTGTAGATTTTAGGGTAAATGAAATGCGAATTCGATTATGAATGCTAAAATATCTGTTGCAATAATATGTAAAAATGAAGCTGTGAGGATTAGAAGATGTCTCGATTCAGTTTCTTGGGCGGATGAAATTGTTGTGGTGGATTCAGGTAGTACTGATGGCACGCTGAAAATAGTCAGGGAGTATACAGATAAGGTATATGAATATCATGACTGGAAGGGGTTTGGCAATCAAAGGCGAATTGCAGAAGATAAAACAAGCAATGACTGGATATTGGCGATAGACTCCGATGAGGTTGTAAGCCAGGAGTTGCGACAGGAAATTGAGCTTGCGATAAAACAGGCTAGCGACAATGATGTTTTCCGATTTAATCGCTTAACATATTTCTGCGGGAAATTTATCAGGCATAGTGGCTGGTACCCCGATCGGATTGTGCGTTTATATAACAGACATAAATTTCGATACAATGATGCTTTCGTTCATGAATCAGTCAATTGCAAAGGTGCAAATGTTATCGATTTAAAAGGTGAGTTTTTTCATTATACAACAGACTCGCTTGATCAATATATCGATAAGCGTAATAGTTATGCCAAGGCATGGGCGAGAAGGCAATATGAAAATGGCAAACGTGCGTCCAGAATTCAAATTGTGGTACGTCCTTTATTTGCATTTGTCAGGCATTATATTTTACGTTTGGGCATTCTTGATGGTTATCATGGGTTTTTGATATCTGTGATACAGATGCAATATACTTTTAATAAATATAATTTTCTTTTATTTAAAGGGAAAGATTAGTTATTTGTTCTCTGACAGCAAAGACTCAAAGTACTCTATATATTTTTCTGCAGTGCGATTAGATGATAGTTCGCCCTGTAATTTGCCTTTGCAAGCTATCGACATCTTATTTAACAAGTCTGGATTGTCATGTAGTTGCCGCACCCGATCAGCAATAGCTTGGGGGTCTTTAATTGGTACGATAAACCCTGTCTTGCCATCTTCGACAACTTCTTTGCCGCCGCCCGTAGTAGTAATAATGGGAGGCGTGCCATAGCCCATGGCTTCCATAACTGCCCTGGGTAAGCCTTCGCCGCTAATTGATGGTTGTACAAGCACGTTGCTGGCTACGATCATTTCGGGGGCGTTATGTCTGTAACCAGAAACATGTATGCGTTCACGCATTTTGCTGTTTCTAATAAGACTTAGATATGGTTCGGTATCCATATTCTTGCCTACCAGTAAAATATGTAAATTACTTATGTCGGCCAAATAATTCGAAGCTTCCAGCATGATAGCTATGCCTTTGCTTGGGCGAGCATTGACTGCGCATATTACAACAAAATCTTCTTGATTAATGCCGAACTCGGATAAGTCTGCAGGCGGTTTGTTATACCAGGCTAAGTTATGTCCTTTATGGATAGATGCTACTTTATCTCGGTTTTTCCAGACTCGTTTAGCTACATCTTTCCTGACTGCTTCGGATACACAAATAATACCATCCACTCTTGGGTGTAAATGTGTCAGGTATGCACTTGGGTCATGACGGTAGAGGCCGCCCGTTGTACCTCTGTAGGTAATGAATTTAACAGGAAAGCCAATGCAGGCAAAGGCTGCATTAGGGATGGATTTGGAGTTTGTCGCATAGACGATATCGTAGTGGTGTGATTTAAGTTCATTTCGAATCGTTTTGATAGATGAAATACTAATTTTATGTTTAGGGTGATGATCGATTACCTTGATGCCTTTCGATTTATATATGTTGGCATATTCAGTATCTGCTTGAGTCACAATTGTTACCCTGTGTCCTCTATTGGATATTTCGATAAAAATTTCAGCTTCTGGGCGTAAACTGTTAAATGAGCTGTTAGATGATGTGAAAATTAAAATGTTCATACAGTTGATTTCGTATTATTGATTGTCACCTAATAGCTTTATTGTTTTAATTATGTTTGAAGTTGATATGTTATCTGTAAATGAAAGGATTATAGTTTCGCCATTGTTTTTCTTTATGCAATCGTAGCCGGCTATATTTTCAGCTTTATAGTCCCCGCCCTTTGTTAAGATATCTGGTAGTAGCTTACAAATCAATTTCTCAGGTGTTTCTTCGTTAAATGGGACTACCCAGTCAACAAACTTAAGTGAAGATAGTAGGCGCATCCTCTGTGCCAGGGGGATAATTGGTCTCATCTCACCTTTGAGTGTTTTGACAGAATCATCAGAATTGACTGCAACTATTAATCGATCACCAAGCGCTTTGGCTTCTTCAAGGTATTTAACGTGGCCCGCATGTAAGATATCGAAGCAGCCATTGGTGAAGACGATTTTTTCACCGCCCAGTCGAGCTATCTGCAGTTCTTTTTCAAGTTGTTCTGGTTCAATTATTCCAAATGTTCTGGTCTTATCGTTGAATTCTGACTTGCTGATTTCCAGTTTGATTTCTTCTGGGGTTACATATGCAGCACCCATTTTTCCAACCACAATGCCCGCAGCCGTATTGGCAAGTTCAATGATATGGTTTAAATTTTCTGTCACCGATAAGCCCGTTGCCATTAGAGCAATAACCGTATCTCCGGCACCGGTGACATCAAATACTTCCCTTACTTTTGCCGGTAGGTGAAGTGGCGGCTTGTTGTTTGAAAACAGGCTCATACCTTTTTCGCTGCGAGTCAACAAAATGCCATCGAAATTATTGTCTTTGATTAGCCGATCGGCACGAGTCTGTAGTGAACCATCATCAGCATTTGAATCAGCAGAAGTTAAGAATTCATTCAGGTTTGGCGTAATCCAGTTAGCGTTCTTATAACGAGAGAGATCCGCTTCTTTTGGGTCAACAATAACTTTTTTGTGTTTAAATCTGGCTATTTTTATCAAGTCTTGAAGAACTGGGGTGAGTGTGCCTTTAGCATAATCTGAAAGCACGACAGTATCATGCTCATCGATTAGCTTGCTGGCTTTATCCAGTAATTCAGAATGATCCAGCTCATTATAGGATGATTCAGTATCGATTCTGAGTAATTGCTGATGCTTGCTTAATATTCGTGTTTTTTTGATAGTGGGTAAGGGCGTTCTTATAAGGCTAATATTGATGCCATTATTTGTTAAAGATTGATCAAGAGAGTCACCTTCCGGATCATTACCACACATGCCTAATAAGCTAACTTTGGCACCTAGTTTGCGGATATTTAGTGCGACATTTCCGGCACCGCCTGGCTTATCTTCAAATTCACGTTTTTTGACAATGGGAACAGGCGCTTCTGGTGAAATACGACTGGTGTCACCAAAAATATACTGATCTAACATGATATCGCCAATGACCAGCACTTTTGCCTGTTTAAACAGGTCTATGGTTGATATCAATTCATGGGTGAGCATTGATGGTTCCAGCTGGATATGTTGATTTTTGTTTTAAATGGGTATCAGGCATTATTTTAACCTAATATGGTCTGAAAATTATAGATTTGTTAAATATAATGGATGACTGCTTTCAACTGGATTTATATAGTTAACGGGTCCGGTGATTAATAGTGGCTAGTAACAGTGACGAAAGCTTCTCATACCCTGAACAGTACAGAGCAGGAACAATATCAATGTTGCTGATATTTGCTGTTATGCAATAGCTAAAACCTGTGCTGGAGCTGTAGTCTCGAATATTATGCAAATCATGTAGTCGTAAAAACCTGAGCCAAATTAAATGCAATATCTATGGCAATTCATGGCTTTATTCAGTATAGTGCGCCCCTGTTCTTGAAGATTAACTTTCTTCCAGCGTACGTAGTTACGTTTCTAGCCCAGTGAATTTTAGGTTGGCAACGTGGTTAGCCAACTTTTAATACACACTGCCCATAATACGGGCGGATCGGGATATTTATTTTGTTATTTAGTGATTTTGCTTTGCACCCCAAACTGCTGAAAGCAGTGGCGGAGTGTGGTTTCGACACGCCTTCTGACATCCAGCAACAGGCAATCCCTCATATTCTAGATGGTCGCGATATTATGGCCTCTGCCCCTACAGGCACGGGCAAAACCGCGGCTTTTGTGCTGCCTACTCTGCAGCGTTTGCATGAGTCAGACAAACCTCAAAGTCTGGGACCAAGAGTGCTGGTGCTGACGCCAACCCGGGAGTTGGCCAAGCAGGTGGCAGACAATATTTATATGTTCACCAAGCATCTTCGGATGCGCTCCTGCTCCATCGTTGGTGGCGCCCCTTACCCTCCACAAATTCGTCTTCTGAAGCAGAATCTTGACCTGCTGGTGGCTACACCAGGCCGTTTGATCGACCATATCGAGGCGGGTCGTATCGATTTTAGTAATCTTGAATTGCTGATTCTGGATGAAGCGGATCGCATGCTGGACATGGGTTTTCTGGATGATGTGAAACGGATTGCCAATTTAACTCCCAGCACCCGTCAGACCTTGCTGTTCTCGGCCACCTTAGAAGGTGAGATCCGTAAAGTGGCGCAACAGGTATTGAATAAGCCGGTTCAGGTACAGATTGCCGGCAATCGCTTCAAGCACGATTCGATTACTCAGAAGCTGCATCAGGCTGATGATTTCAGGCACAAGCACGCGCTGCTATCCGAAGTGCTGGCGGGTCAGGACATGAACCAGGCCATTATTTTCACTGCCACCAAGCGCGGTGCAGACCAGTTGGCCGATAAGCTGAAAGAAGAGGGACACCGATGTGCCGCATTGCACGGCGATATGCGTCAGAGTCAGCGTCGACGCACCATCGACCAGCTGTCCAACAAGCGTCTGAAAGTGCTGGTCGCCACCGATGTGGCTGCTCGTGGCCTGGATATCAAGGGCATCAGCCATGTAGTTAATTTTGATCTGCCTATGCAGGCAGAAGATTATATTCACCGCATAGGTCGTACCGGCCGTGGTGGCGCTACGGGCACGGCTATTTCTCTGGTGGGTCCTCAGGACTGGGGCTATCTGTCCCGTATCGAAAAGCTGATCGAGTCCAAGCTGGATCTGTCGGTCATTTCCGGTCTGGAACCGAAAAAACCGCGACCCAGTGGCAACAGCAGTAAGTCGGATAAAGGTCGTCGTAAGCCCAATATTCGCTTCAAGAAGAAAAGTTATGCTGGCCAGGGCGGTTCAAACTCATCTGGCTCTCGCTATAACAGTCGGCGTAAAAGCAGTCAGGCGGCCTAACTAACGATTTGCTGGGTCAGGGTGCCGTCGCTGGAAACCGTTTCCAGCCTCACCTTGAAACCCCATAATCGTGCAACATGTTTCAGCACTTCTTTGGCACTCTTGTCCAGCGGCATACGGTTGTATTGGGTATGCCGCAGGGTCAGTGAGCGATCACCTTTAAGGTCCACATTATAAACCTGTATGTTGGGCTCGATGCTGCCCAGGTTGTACTGATCGGACAAGGCCTGGCGGATATACTGGTAACCATCGTCGTCATGGATGGCGGTAATTTCAATGGCTTTTTTATGGTCATCATCCAGGATCGAGAACAGTTTGAAGTCGCGAATTAATTTCGGCGACAGATACTGGCTGATGAAGCTCTCGTCCTTAAAATTACGCATGGCAAAATCCAGGGTCTGCTGCCAGTCGCTGCCGGCGATATCGGGAAACCAGCGCTGGTCTTCCGGTTCCGGGTGTTCACATATGCGTCGAATGTCCGTCATCATGTTATAACCCAGTGCATAGGGATTGATGCCGTTGTAATAGGGGCTGTCAAAAGGCGGTTGATACACCACATTGGTGTGTGATTGCAGAAATTCAATGATAAAGCCGTCATTGACCAGACCTTCGTCGTACATCCTGTTCAATATGGTGTAATGCCAGAAACAGGCCCAGCCCTCATTCATTACCTGGGTTTGTCTTTGTGGGTAGAAATACTGGGCAATTTTACGCACTATACGTACGATCTCACGTTGCCAGGATTCCAGCAGAGGCGCATTTTTTTCGATAAAATACAGTATATTTTCCTGAGGTTCCTGTGGGAAAAGTTCGTGTTTCTTGTTCTCCCCTGTTGCTTCTTTCACTGGAATGGTTTTCCATAACTCATTAACCTGTGACTGTAGATATTCTTCGCGATCTTTCTGTTTGGCCTGCTCTTCCTGTAGGGAAAGCCTGGCGGGACGTTTATAGCGATCGACACCAAAGTTTTTCAGCGCATGGCAGGAGTCCAGTATGGCTTCAACGGCGTCTTCGCCATAACGCTTTTCGCATTGGGCAACATAATTTTTGGCAAACAACAGGTAATCAATAATGGAATCGGCATTAGTCCAGGTGGTAAATAAATAATTATTTTTAAAGAAGGAATTATGACCATAGGCAGCATGAGCAATAACCAGTGCCTGCATAGTCATGGTGTTTTCTTCCATTAGATAGGCAATGCAGGGATCAGAATTGATGACTATTTCATAGGCCAGTCCCATTTGCCCTCGCTTGTAGCGTTTTTCATTGCGCAGGAACTCCTTCCCAAATGACCAATGGGTATAGCCAATGGGCATACCAACCGAGGCGTATGCATCCATCATTTGTTCGGCGGTGATAATTTCCAGTTGCACCGGATAGGTTTCAAGTCCAAACTCACCAGCGATGCGTTCTATTTCCCCATGATAGGTTTCTATCAGACCAAAGGTCCAGTCTGCCGTTTCCGATAATAGTTTACTTTTCATAGGGCATGCTTTTTAAAAAGTTTACGGAATACCGGGTAAATATCAGATGGTTTTTCGATTCGCTTCATGGCGAAATTAGGCCAGTCGGATTTAAGTTTTATATATTGTTCCCACAGGTTCTGGTGGCTGTCCTGGGTGATTTCGATATAGGCGTAATACTGCATGTAGGGCATAATTTTGTGACTCATTAACTGGCGACAGGTGTCGGAATCGTTGTGCCAGTTATCGCCATCGGAAGCTTGAGCAGCATAAATGTTCCATTCTGAACTGGGGAAGCGTTGCTGGATGATTTTATGCAGTAGTTTTAGGGAGCTGGAAACTACAGTACCTCCGGTTTCCCTGGAATAGAAAAAACTGTCTTCATCCACTTCGTTAGCTACAGTGTGATGGGAAATGAATACCACCTGGATTTTTTCATAAGTGCGAGTTAAAAACAGGTACAGCAGCATGAAAAAACGTTTGGCCATATCCTTTTCTTCGCGACCCATGGAGCCGGAAATATCCATAATGCAGAACATTACCGCCTGGGTGGTGGGCTTGGGTTGATCAATACGGTTGTCATAGCGCAAATCGAAGGTATCAATGAAGGGTATGTTTTCGATTTTTTTCTTAAGGCGTTGTATCTCTTTTCTCAATTCGATAACGACTGAGTCGTTATCGCTATGTCGTTTTAACAGGTCTTCGAGTTCTTGTTCAGCTGCTTCCAGTTGTTCGACATGAGGTGCACGTAATGCAATGCGTCGACCCATGGCACCGCGCAGGGAACGGATTACATTTATATTGGTGGGGATGCCATCTGAAGTATGGCCCGCTCTAACTTTCTTAGTTTCACTAATAGTAGCGAGTTTGGTTTTGATCAGATTAGGTAATTCCAGGTCTTCGAAGAAAAAATTTAAAAACTCTTCACGACTGAGTTCGAAAATGAAATCATCCATGCCTTCACCCGTATCGGATGCTTCGCTACCCTGGCCTTCAGCTGCGCCTGTTTTAGGTCGGGGTATTTTGTCACCCTTGATAAATTCCTTGTTGCCAGGATGCGTGCGCTCCCTTTCTCCACCACTTCCATGGTGGAAAAAAGGCTCGGAGATATCCTTGCTGGGGATGGATATTTTTTCGCCTTTGTCGAGGTCGGTAACACTACGCTCGGAGATGGCATCGGATACAGATTTTTTTATTTGTTGTTTGAAACGGCGTATAAATTTCTGCCGATTAACAGCGCTTTTGTTTTTTCCGTTTAGCCGTCTGTCAACAATACGTGACATATAATGTTGCTCCGTGCATCAGGAGGATTTGCGAACTCGAAGATACCATTCGCTGAGTAAACGAACCTGTTTTTCGGTATAGCCTTTATCCACCATGCGATCGACAAAGTCTTCGTGTTTTCTCTGGTCATCCGGTGAGGCTTTTGCATTAAAAGAAATGACCGGTAATAAATCCTCGGTATTAGAGAACATTTTCTTTTCGATCACCGTACGCAGTTTTTCATAGCTGGTCCAGTCTGGGTTCTTGCCCTTGTTACTGGCTCTGGCACGGAGTACAAAGTTAACAATTTCGTTTCTGAAATCCTTGGGATTACTGATTCCGGCAGGCTTTTCTATTTTTTCCAGCTCCTCGTTTAGTGATTCACGATTGAACATCTCACCGGTTTCTTGATCACGAAAATCGGTATCCTGTATCCAGTAGTCGGCATAGGTAACATAGCGATCAAAAATATTCTGCCCGTATTCCGAATAGGATTGCAAATAAGCGGTCTGTATTTCCTTGCCGATAAACTCGATATAGTTCTGGGTCAGGTAACCTTTCAGGTAGGACAGGTATTGTTCTTCGGTTTCTGAAGGAAACTGTTCTCGTTCGATTTGCTGTTCAATGACGTAAAACAGATGCACCGGGTTGGCCGCGACTTCAGAGTGATCAAAGTTGAAGACCTTGGACAAAATCTTGAAGGCAAAACGAGTGGATAAACCGGTCATGCCTTCATCTATACCCGCATAGTCTCTGTATTCCTGATAGGATTTCGCGTGAGGGTCTGTGTCCTTCAGGTTTTCACCATCATAAACTCGCATTTTTGAAAATATATTGGAATTGTCCGGCTCTTTCAGGCGAGACAGGATGGCGAACTGGGCCATCATTTCCAGTGTGCCAGGGGCACAGGGTGCATCATGCAATGAGCTATTGATCAGTAGTTTTTCATAAATTTTTAATTCTTCGGATACTCGCAGGCAGTAGGGGACTTTTACAATATATATGCGATCGAGGAAGGCCTCGTTGTTTTTGTTGTTTTTGAATGCCTGCCATTCCGATTCATTGGAGTGCGCCAGAATAATGCCATCAAAGGGGATCGCAGGAAAACCTTCGGTGCCTTTATAATTGCCTTCCTGGGTAGCTGTAAGCAGGGGGTGCAATACTTTAATGGGGGCTTTAAACATCTCGACGAATTCCAGCATGCCCTGATTGGCACGGCATAAACCGCCCGAATAACTATAGGCATCGGGATCGTCCTGGGAATATTTTTCCAGCATACGTATGTCCACCTTGCCTACCAGCGATGAAATGTCCTGATTATTTTCATCACCGGGTTCAGTTTTGGTGATAGCGATCTGCCGCAGTATGGATGGGTGTAATCGGATGACCTTGAACTTGCTGATGTCACCATTGTATTCATGCAGGCGCTTGGTGGCCCAGGGTGACATGATACTGTTCAGATAGCGCCGGGGTATGCCGTATTCAGATTCCAGAATTTCACTGTCTTCAACCGGGTTGAACAGTGACAGGGGGGATTCAAAAACCGGTGAATCCTTGATGGCGTAAAATGGAATTTTTTCCATCAGAGATTTTAGCATCTCAGCCAGTGATGATTTTCCGCCACCCACCGGGCCGAGTAAATACAGGATCTGTTTCTTTTCTTCCAGACCCTGTGCGGCGTGTTTGAAAAAAGACACAATTTGTTCAATGACATCTTCCATGCCATAAAATTCACGGAATGCCGGGTATATTTTTATCATTTTGTTGGAAAAGATACGGCTTAAGCGTGGGTCATGATGAGTGTCAATCATTTCAGGTTCACCTATGGCAGCAAGCATGCGTTCGGCAGGGCTGGCATAGGTTAGTGGATCTTGCTTGCATAAATCGAGATATTCCTGAAGAGTCAATTCTTCTTCCATGGTCTCTTCGAATTTAGACGTGTAGTGATCAAAAATAGTCATTTACATTACTCCACTGTATTCGAGGGAAGCGGCTTATATAAAACTATAGACCACCTGACTTTAAAAATTTTCCATAAAATAATTTATTTGTCAGTGGCTAATAAATATTAAGGCAAGTTCCAAGCCAGAATTGAATGAGATTAACCTGTTTATTGTGATGTTATTAGACAGGTTTTATCAGCCACCAGCATAAGAATATTTGTGCCGAAATAACAATAAAATATTTTTTAGTTTCAAATTAATTAGAGTATTTAGCTGTTGGATGATTCAATTAATAGCTGGCAAAGTGCCTGGGAAGGCGGCCCGCAGATTCCGCCTTAATCATAAGCAGATAAAGATGGCTGTCATAATTTTATCCCGATTGCTGCTTGAGTCGCCTGCTCCAGGATCCGGGTCAGCTGTTCGAGTCGTTGGGCATCATTCAGCAAATGCGTGGACTGTCGCAGCAGGGCGTTGCCGGTATCAGTCAGCACCGCTTTTCTGCCTTCAATTCTGATCAACTCCAGCCCTGGTTGTTGCTGTAAATTAGACAGGTGTAGCTCACCGAGGAGCAGAGCCTGCGCAGCCTGGGCATAGGCATGGAAAACATACTAATGTTCCAGGGTCGTTTTGTTTTTCTGACTCTAGCAACTTTTGGGCCATTCTATGATACTTCTTACTTACAAGAATACGGTTTAGAGATGAATTAGCCAGTGGCTCGATGACAAAGTTCGACTAAGCGCTTGAATTGCGTATTGAATCAGTCACAATCATCACTATTAAACGAGCATCATCGAGGGCCGGGCTATTTCAACTAAATCTTTAAACACTGGCATGATTGCCGCCATTGACCTGGGGTCTAACAGTTTTCACATGGTGGTGGCAGAAGAGCGCCAGGGGCAACTGGTGATTCTGGATCGAATCAAGGACATGGTGCGTCTGGCTGAAGGCCTGGATGGTGACAATAATCTGCATCCGGCCGTGGCTCAGAGGGCGCTGGATTCGCTGCAGCGGTTTGGCCAGCGAATACGTGAAATACCCGCAGAGAATGTCAGTGCCGTTGGCACCAATACCCTGCGAAGAGCGCAGCAGGCGGAACAGTTTTTACTGGAAGCGGAAGAAAAACTGGGTCATACCATCGAAATCATTTCTGGCATTGAAGAAGCTCGTCTCATATACCAGGGGGTGGCCCACAGCCTGGAACCGGACCAGCAGCGTAAGCTGGTGATTGACATTGGTGGCGGCAGTACCGAACTGATTATTGGTGAAGGTTTTCAGCCCATGCTGATGAAGAGTCTGGAAATGGGCTGTGTCAGTATGACGCAACGGTTTTTTGCCGATGGTGTGATCACCGAAGAGCGTGTTGAGCGAGCTCGAGTCAGGGTGCTGCAGGAACTGAAAGCTATACGCTATGGTTTCCTGCGACAGGGCTGGGATGTGGTGATCGGAGCTTCGGGCAGCATACGCTCTGTTGCCAACGTGATTCGTGAATCGGGTTTGAGTCAGGAAGATGGCATCGGCATAGAGGCTTTGTCCGAGCTGGTGAAACAGCTAAAAACATTTAAACGGGTCGGTAAAGTTAAATTTTCCGGTTTGACGGAAAGACGAGTACCTGTGTTTGCCGGTGGTGCCATTGTGTTGATGGGCGTGTTTGAGGCACTCAATATCAGCCATATGCAGGTGTCCGAAGGCGCGGTACGTGAAGGTTTGCTGTATGACATGCTGGGACGTCGCCATGCTCAGGATATTCGTAATCAAACCGCGAAAAATCTGGCCTTACGCTTTCATGCGGATATTGATCATGCCCAACGCATAGAAGCGACTGCCTGTGGCTTTCTGCAGCAGCTTAAGCGAACTTGGGGTTTACAGTCGTCTGAGGCGGAACGCTTATTACGCTGGGCCTGTGAGTTGCATGAAATTGGTTATGATATCTCTGCTTCTGATTATCACAGACATGGTGGCTATATTATTGAGAACAGCGACCTGGCGGGATTTTCGCAACAGGAGCAACGACGACTGGCCCATCTGGTGGTCGCGCAGAAAGGCAAGCTCAATGAGCGGGTATTTGAAAAACTAAGGCCAGAAGGGCGACAGTTGATATTGAAACTGACGGTGTTGTTAAGACTGGCTATTATTTTTCATCGCAGTCGAGTGGCGGTTGAGCTACCGTCGATTGAACTGAACATCACCGGGACAGAGCTGGTGGTCGCTTTGCCCGAGGGATGGTTGAGCGAACATCCGCTCACCCTGAATGACCTGCAACTGGAAGCGGAATGCCTGCAGGTGCAGAATATACAATTACGGGTGAAGCCGCCCCAGGGAACCACTGATTAACTGCTTTCAGCCAGTTGTTCGAGTAATTGTTGTTGCGCCGCATAGGGTTCAGCCACCGGATCGGGTGCAGTATAGCTGCCATCGTTGTTGAGCAACCAGGACTGGGATGTGTCAGCCAGGTAGCATTCGAGTTCTGTGATAATTCTTTCCTGCAGGGCCTGGTTTTCAACCGGCACACAAATTTCAACCCGACGATAAAGGTTGCGCTCCATCCAGTCGGCACTGGATAAAAAGACTTCAGGCTGGCCATTATTGGCAAAATAAATCACCCGGTCGTGTTCCAGAAATCGGCCAATGACTGAGCGTACCCGAATATTGTCCGAGACGCCTTCGATGCCCGGACGCAGTGAACACATGCCTCGAATGATCAGGTCAATTTCTACCCCGGCTATAGAAGCCGCATACAGTGCCTTAATCATGGCCACATCCACCAGGGAATTAAGTTTAATAATAATGCGTCCGCTGTGGTTCTGTTGAGCGTGTTTCATTTCCCGTTCAATTTTGTGTAACAGTGCTTCCTGTAAGGTAAAGGGTGATTGCAAAATTTTATTATGCTGGCGGGTTCGACCCATGCTGGTAAGTTGCTGGAAAACCCGATTCAAATCCTCACATATTTTCTTGTTGCTGGTGAACATGCCATAGTCGGTATACAAACGAGCAGTACGGGAATGATAATTACCCGTGCCAATGTGGGCATAATAGCGAAGTTTCTGTGATTCGCGTCGAATCACTACCAGCATTTTGGCATGGGTTTTATAGCCGACCACACCATACAGTACATGGGCGCCGGCTTCCTGCAGCTGGGTTGCCAGAGTAATATTGGCTTCCTCATCAAATCGTGCGCGTAATTCGATAATGACCGTGACTTCCTTACCGGCACGGGCGGCACTGACCAGGGCACGAACGATGGCTGAAGTGGGGCCGGTTCGATACAGGGTCTGCTTAATGGCCAGTACATTGGGATCGGCCGCAGCCTGACGCACAAATTCAACCACCGGTGCGAAAGACTCATAGGGGTGATGCAGTAACACATCCTGTTTGCGGATAGTTTCGAAAATGTCCGAGGTAGGCGCCAGCTGGATCGGCAAGGCAGGTACAAAGGGTTTGAAAATCAAATCAGGGCGATTAATCAAGTCGTAGACTTCATTCAGCCGGTTAACGTTAACTGGCCCGTTAACCTGATACAGGTCATCCTGCTTCAGTTCGAATTTATCCAGTAAATACTTACATACGTCGTCGGTGCAGTCATGGGCTACCTCCAGTCGAACCGCATCACCATACCGCCGAGAGCCCAGTTCGCCTTCCACCGCCCGCAGCAGGTCATCGATTTCTTCTTCGTCTACATACAGGTCACTGTTGCGGGTGACCCGGAACTGGTAACAGCCGGTGACTTTCATGCCTGGAAAAAGGTCTTCGGCATAGGCATGCACTACTGATGAAAGGAATACAAAGTCATTTGGACCACATTCACATTCGTCAGGGGGTAGCTGGATAATTCGTGGCAGTGCCCGGGGTACCTGAACTATGGCCAGGCCACTGCTGCGACCAAAGGCGTCTTTGCCTTTCAGGGATACGATGAAGTGCAGGCTTTTGTTGAGAATTTTCGGGAATGGATGGGCTGGATCCAGGGCAAATGGGCTAATGATGGGATTCAGTTCATTTTCAAAATAATCCCGCAACCAGGCATCCATGCAATTAGTCCACTCGGTACGTCGAATAAAGCGTATGTTTTTGTTGGGTAGTTCTGTATCCAGCAGGAGGTTCAGTAGCTCATACTGTTGAGTCACCAGATCATGAGCACGGTTGCTGATTTTATCGAGGATTTCCTGGTGTGATTTATTGTCAGGTTCGTCCTGCAGTGCACCCAGTTCCAGTTTCTGTTTTAAGCCAGCTACACGAATTTCAAAAAACTCATCCATATTAGTACTGAAAATACATAAAAAACGCAGCCGTTCCAGTAGCGGGACGTTTTCATTATAGGCCTGGTGCAGTACCCGGTAATTGAACTCCAGCTGGCTGAGCTGGCGGTTGATGTAATATTCCGGTTGTTTAAGGTCTATTTCGGGCATCTGTGTCGGGCTATTCTTTGTTTTGGTAATCATAGTGTGTGACATATTTATTGATTAATTAATTATGACAATGCCTGTCTCAGGTCTTTACATCTAATTTTCAGAACCGGTAGTTGGCCAAACTTTTAATCATTGCCGCTGATTCGATATCAGGGATATTGCTCTGTTCTGGTGCGGCAAATCACCCAATGTGCTATGTTAAACCAGTCTTTATCGATGATCTTATAATGTTTACAGGAAGTTTGCTGGTGTTTTTCTGATCGACGCAATTGCTCACAGCACAGAATGCACGGCTGCGTATCGAGGACAGGGTCAGCCATTGATTCAGGCGCTTTATCTGACCACCAGGATCAGAGCCTTTGAAATTCAAAAACAGGATGAGTACAGGGATAGCCGCAGCCAGAATTCGTTGCTGGGCTCTGAGTAAATGGTTACCCAGGCCGAGTTCCGCTTCAGTAGAGGATAGCCTGTTTATGCCTGGATTAAGTTCAGCGGTGTCAAACATGTGTTGATGTTTTTTTAATTGCCCTGTTAATATCCTATTCTAGACTATAATCTGAACCAATATGCTTCAGCTTATGGATCTGTAACATATTGATAATAAAATAGTATTGTTTTCAGCAGCTGAGAACGTTTTCGTTACTTTTTTGAATCAGTTCTAGTGGATTTCGTATTTATCGATTCCTCGGTAGTATGCACTGGATCTCAAAAAACAGCTCCCACACTGACTACAATTAGCCCACTACAATAATATAAAAAATTTGGAGGCGTGCATGGAGTCTGCAACATTCTGGACTTCCCTGGTTCCTGGTCAGCCCGCAATATCAATTTTTATCTGGCTGGTGATACTGGTTGTATTAATGTATATCGCCCGCAATCCCGCACATCAGATGATTCTGGTGGCGACCCATAGTCTGCGCAATGCATTGAAGATTATGGCGTATTCGGTGTTGAAGGGAGAGCAAAAACTCATACTCAGAAACCGAGAAGTGCTTCTGGCCCATGGACGTGAGCAGACTGAGCGCTATATCGAACGTGAATTTCAACGTGTAGAGGCCATTATTAACCGTGATCTCAGCGGTTACCCGACTCTGCAGCGTGACCTCAATATGCAGATTACCCGAATCAACGAAGAATATGTGCACTCCGGTGAAGTACCTCCAAAACCACCGGAATGGCTAAAGGCTATTGAAACCGTGGCCCAGATTCCTGTCGAAGGTTCTCCGGTGGTGGCCAAAATCCTTAATGATATTCACATCACATTGAAAAAAGCCATGGATAAAAATGTGGCTGAATACCGTAAGGCCAATAAAGAACGACACGGATTACTGAAAAAAATGATGCCTTACTGGCGCTCATTGAATAAGACCCTGGAAAGTGTTGAGAAAAAAATCACCGGTCTGGAAAACCGTTCCAATGTGATTGATTCACATATGAAACAATATGAAGGTATTCTGGCCAAGACGGATTATGCCGAACGCATGCTGTCATCCTCATCGCTGACCCAGTTCTTCATTTCCGGTCTGGTGCTGGTGATTGCCACCATCGGTATGTATGTTAACTATCACTTGGTAGCACTGCCCATGTCAGAAATGGTGGGTGGGGGCAGTTATGTATCAGGTACATCAATAAAAGCGTCTGATGTGGCTGCCATGTTTATCATCGCCATCGAGGTCATACTGGGGCTGTTTTTGATGGAATCTTTGGGGGTGACTCGTCTGTTCCCGGTGATTAATGCCCTGGACGATAAAAAGCGCAAAGCTATTGTCATATCGACCTTTATATTTCTGTTTGTATTTGCCGCCATCGAATCCTCACTGGCTTATATGCGTGACCTGCTGGCCGCTGACCATGAGGCATTGACTCAGGTATTGTCCGGTGTCGAGGTTGAAGAACCGGAATTTCGCTGGATCCCCTCCGTGGGTCAGATGGTCATGGGCTTTATCCTGCCCTTCGCACTGACCTTTGTCGCGATTCCCCTGGAATCGTTTATTCATTCAGGCAGAACCGTGTTCGGTATTGCGCTGGCCTGGTCGCTACGCATGACCAGCCTGGGTATACGTCTGCTGGGCAATTTGTTGGTTGGTGGTGGTAAGTTCCTGGTCACCTTGTATGATCTGGTCATCTTCCTGCCATTACGTATCGAGCAGATGGTTAAGGGCAAAAATAATTAGCTTATAGTAGTTACATATAATAAATACAGGTAATGGAGTAAATAATGAAGAAAGTATCATTAGGTATCACACTGTTTATGGTCCTGCTGTTGACATCCTGCTCGGAGCCCAAGAATCCGAACACAGCGGTATATATGCTGCTGGATACTTCAGGCACATATACCAAACAAATTAATAAGGCCCAGGGTATCCTTAAATATTTACTGGGTATCTTGAATCCTGGTGATTCACTGGCGCTGGCACGCATCGATAGCGCCAGCTTTAGTGAGAAAGACATAGTGGCTAAAGTGACCTTTGATGTTCGCCCATCCATGGCCAACTCTCAGAAGCGGGCATTTATGGCATCCATCGACAAGTTTGCGAAAAACCTGAAAGGCAGTTCCTACACCGATATCACCGGGGGTATGTTGCAGGCCATTGAATACCTCAATGAAACCGGTGCCGGCTCGCGCTATATCCTGATCTTTTCCGATCTGAAAGAAGAGATCAAAAAAGGTCATATACGTGATTTCCCAATTGCTTTTGACGGCGTCAAGGTAGTCGCTCTGAACGTGACCAAATTAAGCTCGGATAACGTCGATCCCCGCGAGTACCAGAAACGGATGGAAGCCTGGACGCAACGTGTGGAAAGCGGCGGTGGCTCCTGGCGGGTCATCAATGATCTGGACCGACTGGAGGGTCTGCTGAATTAAACTCATAGTTTAAGTTTAGTCATATAATAACCGGGGCCCGCAAAGGCCCCGGTTTTTTGTTGTAAAAAATATTTTCCGATTTTTAACCCCGTTCTTCAGCTGGCTCCGTTTAACTAATAAACACAACGGAGATCAGTCATGAACACAAGAATTATCACTTTATCACTGGTGTTGCTGCTAATGCAGGCCTGTAATAAGAATAGCGACCAGGCGCTGCTGGAGGAGCCATCCCCTAAGTCATCTGAAGAGTTGGTGAGTCAGGTGCAAGCAGTAAAACCGGATAGGACCCAACACCAGCCAGGGGTGATAAGCCCGGCGCCTTTGCCATTAGCCGAGTCCAGCCTGGTACAGGCCCAGGAGCATAAACGAAAAGCCTATGATCAGGCCGCGAATATGATGGGTCGAAGTTATATCCAGGATTATAGAATGCCGTTACCCGAGTATGAGAATCGGGAAAATTATGCCCATTTTAGCGATAATCCATTACATAAAGTCAGTGAACAGCCGGTGTCTACCTTCAGTATCGATGTCGATACCGGGGCTTATTCCAATATGCGTCGTATGCTGAATCAGGGCCAGTTGCCGGTCGCCGATGCTATACGCACCGAGGAGTTGATCAATTATTTCAGTTACGACTACCCCAGTTCCCATGTAAAAGACCAGCCGTTTACAGTCACCACCGAAGTGGCGGCGACACCCTGGAATAAACATACACAGCTGTTACATATCGGACTTCAGGGTTATGTTCAGGATGACTCGCAATTGCCACCGGCCAATCTGGTGTTTTTGATTGATGTGTCCGGCTCCATGCAAAGCCAGGACAAACTACCCTTGTTGAAATCCGGCCTGAAACTACTGGTAAAACAACTGGATAAGAATGATCGAATGGCCATGGTGGTGTATGCCGGTGCTTCTGGCGTGGTGCTGGATTCCACCACGGGTGACCAGCATATGGTCATTAATTTGGCTCTGGATAAGCTTGCTGCCGGGGGTTCTACCAACGGTGCCTCGGGTATTGAGCTGGCCTACCAGATGGCCGCCAAAGGCTTTATCAAGGGAGGTATTAATCGTATCTTGCTCGCCACCGATGGTGATTTCAATGTGGGTGTTACCCATTTTGAAACCTTAAAACAGATGGTGGCTGACAAACGTCAACAGGGTATTGCCCTGAGTACCCTGGGATTTGGCCGGGGTAACTATAACGATCATTTGCTGGAACAACTGGCCGATGTAGGCAATGGCAATTACAGCTATATCGACACCCTGAAAGAGGCGCGTAAGGTGTTGGTGGAGCAAATGGCCGCCACTTTGAATATTATTGCCAGAGATGTGAAAATCCAGGTGGAATTTAATCCGGCACAGGTAACAGAGTATCGTTTAATCGGTTATGAAAATCGCCACCTGAATCGTGAAGATTTCAATAATGATAAAGTGGATGCCGGTGATATTGGTGCCGGACATACGGTAACGGCCCTGTATGAAATTACCCTGACCGGCAGTGCCGGTCAGCGCATCGATGATTTGCGTTATCAGGCAGCCTCTATCAGGGCACCAGCCACTCATGGCGAAGAACTGGCTTATGTGCGCTTAAGATACAAACGACCCAACCAGGACAGCAGTCAGCTACTAGAGCATGGGGTTATGACATCAGATATACAGAAACAACTGAATCAAACCAGTGAACGTTTTCGTTTTGCTGCAGCGGTGGCGGCATTTGGGCAGCAGCTAAGAGGTGGTACGTATATGGAAGACTTCGATTATGATGATATTCTGTCTCTGGCAAGGCAGTCACGGGGTAAAGACCTTAATGCTTATCGCGGCGAATTTATACAACTGGTGGCACTGGCAAAGACTTTGAATTGAAACTTCTACATTTGATGCCCGCCAGGAAGGCGGGCCCGCTGCAAAGCTGGAGTGATGAAGCCTTGATGCAGGCCTATCAGAAGGGACAGGCTGAGGCTTTTGATGTGTTGTATAGCCGTCACCGGGCCCGCCTGTATCGTTATCTGATACGTTTAACGGGTCATCAGGAGGAATCCCTCAATGAACTGTTTCAGGACATCTGGTTAAAATTGATTAATGCCCGGGATCGTTATCAGCCCTCGGCAAAATTTACCACATATCTGTACCGTATCACCTATAACCACCTGATCGATTACTGGCGCAGCCGTAAAATAGTCAATGAGCCATTAGCTGATGAGGTCTCGGATACTAGCGAGCTACCTGAGCAACACTTGCAGCAACAGCAGCAACAACTACAACTGAAACAGTTGATCACAGCGTTACCGGAACAGCAGCGAACGGCATTCCTGTTGCAGCAGGAAGCGGCGTTGAGTCTTGAACAGATAGCTGAGATCACTGGGGTGAATCGAGAGACGGTGAAAAGCCGGTTACGTTATGCCATGAAACGATTACGCGAGGCGGTATTGGAAAGCCCATGACTGAACATGATACAGATCCATCCGTGGAGCAGAAAATCGATCAACTGTATCGGTCCTTATCTACGGAACAGCCACCGGCAAGCTTAGACCGACAGATCATGGCGGCCGCTCATCGAGCCGTGGATGAGGCTGAGCCAGGCAAAGCATCTGTACGTAATATCTGGCTACATTCCCTGGCCTATGCGGCGGTTCTGGTACTGGCTGTCAGTGTGATTATCGAAGTGAGTCTGCAACCTGAGCTAATTCAGACAGAGCCATCCCGGTTGATTGAAGAGCGCGTGGCTCCTGCTGCTAAGGCCATTGTGCCAGAAGTCGAAAGCACAGTATCGGGCATCAGCCCCGGTCGCAACGTTGATAGGGAAAATTTATCCCGGCAGCAGATGAAAAGGGTGAACAAAGTTGAAACCAGAGCCAGGCAGGCATTACCGGCAATGTCACCAGAGCCAGCCCAGGCGCCCTTAGCCACTGAAGTTCAGGGCTATGATATGGCTGTTCCAAATACTGAACTCATGATGCAGGAAGAGGGGCGGATGGGCGCAGAGCCAGCAAAGCCCTGGCGGAGTGATCCCGAGTTATGGTTGCTGCACTGTCAGCAGCTACTGATGGAAAACAGGTTCGATGCACTGACTACGGAACTGGCAGCGTTTCAACGGCAACATGAACAATATCCCATGCCACAAAATTTGTCTGACTGGTTACAGTCATCTTCCTTGCCCCAGGTAAATCCCTGAATCGGCTCAGGCTTTGTGATGTGTTGCTTATTTTCTGTGTGAATGTCAGCTATCATCTAGAGAGATTTTTAACGGCCAGGGGACTTTTGATGGAACGTACAATAAAACGAATATTGTCTGTTATTGTGGCTTTGACACTGGGTTTTTCCTCTGTCAATGCCGAGGAGTTTCGTGGTCGCATCGTGAAAATTCAGGGTGAAGTTTATGTCATCAATCACAAAGGTGAACAACGCAATCCTGAGAAAAATAAATTTCTGCTCAGCAGTCGGGATACTGTGGTTACTCGAAAAAATTCCCGTGCAGTGGTGCAACTGGGTGATGGCGCGCTGTCGGTACTGAATGAAAAAAGCAGTCTTAGGTTGGAAGAGTCGGGCTGGATCTCCCAGTTAGGAGGCAAGGTTTATTATATTTTCCGCAAAGTATTTGGTACCCAGTCTTCACGTCAGGTGAGAACCAATTTTGCCACCATCGGTGTGCGAGGGACCACCTTTATCGTCTATGATAATGAAGATGGCAAAGGCGTGGCTCTGGAAGACGGTAAGCTGAACATCGAATCTCCCGGTGAAGACTATGCTATCCACAAAAAGCTGCAGGCTGATGAGTTTGATGCCTTCAAACAGCAAATGCAGGACAAAGCCGATGCCCTGGACAAGGAGTTCAAGGATTACCAGCAAAACCTGCAAAAAGAGTTTGTAGAATATAAGAAACAGTTTGATCTGGAAGCCAATCAGCTGGTCAGTTTCGATGGCAACCGGGTCGATCAAACGGAATTATCCGACCAGCTAAAAGCCGATTTCAGTGATTTTGCCGCCTTTGCCGGTGATCAAGCGGATGCCTATCGTGAGCTGGAAGAAGCAACCGGTGAAACAGAAGATGAAGACGACTCGTCTTTCTGAATGACCAGATATATTTTTCTGCAGATGTTTACAGCTAATACCATGAGGCGAGTAGGCATGAATTTGGCTTGATGAGTTTAAACAAGTTAAAGCTGATGTTTAAAATCAGCTATTTTGAACTCATCGGCCACTATGGATTCTTTTTTTATTTATGGGCTGGTTTTTGACATTGGTTTCGCCCGCTGGCGAGTCACTTTTTTCCATCAGCTGAAAAAAGTAACCAAAAAAAGCCGCCCCAAGGCAGTTTACCCTGCGGGTACCTGGGCATTGTTAACTACTGCTTATTTAGTTTTTCCCAAGAATTACTTTATATAGTTTCATTGTCGGGTCGTTTTGATTCGCATCCCTGCTCAACAAAACTAAATCCACCATCCCTGGCGGATTTACCCTATAGATCAACAATGCCCAGTAAACTGCAAAGGGGGTTAAAGAGCGAAAATCCAAACCACGTGCTTTTAACCATCCCCTCTGGAGTAAGCTGAGGAGTGAGTGATTTATGAGGGGTTGTCTGCGAGGATGTTTGAGCGAATTACGCTGTTTGTAATTCGTGAGTTCCGCAGCAGCCTCATAAATTATGAGTGACGAAGGCACCGCTATGCGTTTTGTGCATAGTGGCTTGCGACCCGGGGCGGCATTTTCTTGGTTATCTTCTTTGTTGCTGGAGACAAAGAAGTAACTCGCTAGCGGGCGAAACCAATGCCTAAAAAAGTATAGAGGTTATTAAACAACAAACTTATCTCAGAAATGATCAAGCAGCTCATACTGGCTGAGAACTGATAAAAGCACATGACGAGTTGCAATTAAGTTCAGATTTAAACAGGTCATGCGAGATCAGCGACTAAAACCTCTTAAGCCCTGCAGGCCCCCGCTATGGATGGCCAGGATGCGAGTGCCCGGCTTGAAATGGCCCTGGGCGATTAAATCGAATAGGCCATAAAACATTTTCCCGGTATACACCGGTTCCAGTGCTATCCCATACTCCTGTTGAAACTGGTCGATGAAATCAAATAATTCAGGCTGTGTTTTGCCGAAGCCACCAAAATGGTAATCCAGATTTAATGACCAGTTGTGATAATACTGGTGCTTGGATTGTTGCAACAGCTTAGTAATATCGTCATATAAAAAATCAGCCCCTTTGAGGGCGGAAAAGCCTAGCAATTGAGAGCGATGATTCATCCCGGTGATCAAACCTGCCAGTGTGGCGCCGGTGCCGCAGGCGATACATATCAGGTCAAACGCCTGATCCAGCTCATGGATGATTTCTGCTGCACCCTTAACTGCCAGTACATTGCTGCCACCCTCCGGGATCAGGTAGAAACCGCCATACTGCTGTTTCAGGCGCTGTAAAATGTCTGCTGATGTTTTGTGGCGGTACTCGGTACGGGGCAGATAACCCAGTTGCATGCCTCGATCGGAGACATCCTGCAGTGTGGGATTCAGAGGCTGCTGGGCTTCGCCACGGATGATGCCAATGGTATTGAAGCCGAATAGCTCACCCGCTGCCGCCAGGGCATGGATATGGTTGGAATAGGCGCCACCAAAACTGAGTAGTGTGTGCTGACGCTCCTCTCGTGCCTGTTGTAGATTGTATTTCAGCTTGCGCCACTTATTACCCTGGATAATGGGGTGTATCAGGTCATCACGTTTGACCCACAGCTTTATAGCATGCTGATCGAGGAAGTCACTGGAGAGTGACTGAATGGGGGAAGGCAGTTGTAACTTTGAGTAATCGAGCATGGTAAACATGCTAACCGTGGATGGCTTCAGGCTGGATTATTTGGCCACCACATGGACCACGGATGAGTATTCAAAGTACACAATACGGTCGTTATATACCCAGCGGGTGATCGGTGGTTTGCCAATAGCGGGAATGATTTCCAGTGGCCGCCCCAGTTCGTTTTGTACTTTGTCCTGGGTCATGCCACGCCGAGGGAAATCCAGGGTTTTGACCATCATCGGTTTGGCCTGCATGTTGAGTACATCACCGCGTTGGCGTTGTTGAACTACGGGTGCTGGTACTGGGGCCGGTATCGTTTCAGCGGCTGGACGCCCGCTATCATCCACGATGGTTTCTTTAGGCTGGTTATTGGCCGGGGGAGCATAGGGCTCTTCCATGGCGGCAGGTCGATCTGCAAAGGCCGGAAAAGTCATCAGTATGCTCAAAACAAGCAGGGTTTGATAGCAGGGTTTTTTGATCATCAGCACAAGCCGTAAACGTGATTTTTTAATTATTCTAGCTGTTTTATCTAAAAAATACAGTAATTTATAGGATTATTCTAATCCTTATCCTGAAATGACTGGAATTTTTCAAAACTGAAAAGATTCATTGTCCTGTAGCTGGGCATATTGCTCTCTCAACTCAAGAATGTGCTGCTCCCAGTAGTTGGGGGTGTTGAACCAGGGGAAATTGAGCGGAAAGGTAGGGTCGCTCCAGCGCCGGGCCAGCCAGCCGGCATAGTGAATCAGGCGTAAGCTGCGTAAGGCTTCGATGAGACGGGTTTCTGCGGGGTTCATATCGGCGAATTCATAATAGCCATCGAGCAGAATATCCAGCTGTTGTCGTTGTTCGTCATCGTGACCCGACAATAGCATCCACAGGTCCTGAATCGCTGGACCCATACGGCTGTCATCGAAATCGACGAAGTGTGGACCCTGGTCGGTCCACAGAATGTTACCCGGGTGGCAGTCACCATGAAGCCGGATGGAACGATAACTGACCGAGTCCAGTCGTTGCTTGATCAGCTGGATCAGATCATCCACCAGGGTTCGATAGGCCGGTTCCAGATAGTCCGGGATGAACTGTTCCGATAACAGAAATTGGCTGGGTTCAATGGCAAAACTGGCCAGGTCGATGCTGGGTCTATATTGAAACTGCTGACTGCCGGCCATGGCGTGGATACGGCCTATAAAGCGGCCAAGCCAGCGCAGGTTATCGGGATTATCCAGTTCCGGACTACGACCTCCCTGTCGTGGGTACAGGGCAAAGCGGTAGTGCCTGAATTCAAACAAACTTTGCTGATCAAATTGCAATGGGGGCACCACCGGAATTTCCAGATCGGCCAGGGCCTGGGTGAAGCTGTGTTCCTCCAGGATTTGTTCATTGCTCCAGCGGTGAGGGCGGTAGAATTTACCAATAACGGGTAGCTGCTCGTCCAGTCCTATCTGGTAAACCCGATTTTCATAACTGTTCAGGGGGAATATGCGGGCATCACAGCTCAGTCCCAGGCTTTCGGTAGCTTCTATGATGGTGTCCGGAGTGAGGGCGGCAAAATCCTGTTCAGCAGGGTCTGTGTCAATGATCATGGGGTGCAGTGTACTGGCAGTGCAGGGGAAATCATAGCGTTTGATGTGAGCTGGTTTGGTAAGATAAGATAATCCGCAAATGAAAGCTTCCGCATCCTCGGTAACCGCTCCTGCGTTACTCTACCTCCTGCATCCATGCAGTCGTGCTCACGCCCCTTACCTACGTCCATGCAGGCAACGCGAATGCACGCAAATTAAAAGCAAATGCGTTTGTGTGTTGGGCGTTGCAGCGGATAAACAAAACATTGGCGTTTATTCGCGTTGACGTGCATAGATGTACTAATGTCACGTAGCGCAAGGATGCGCAAGCGTGACCATTTGTATTTTTTTACTTTAGCTTTTGTATTTCTGCATCACCAGGCAGGCATTGGTGCCGCCAAAACCGAAATTGTTACTGAGTACGGTGTTCAGCTCGGCATTGTCTACGCGCTGAGTAACGATGGGCATATCCGCGACGGCTTCATCCATAGTTTCGATATTGGCCGAGGCCTGGATGAAATTGTTCTCCATCATCAGCAGGCAATAAATCACTTCATGGGCACCGGCTGCGCCTAGTGAATGTCCCGCCAGGGATTTACTGGAGCTTATGGGGGGAACGGTTTGACCGGCAAACACTTCGCGGATGGCTTCAATTTCTTTCACATCACCGACAGGTGTGCTGGTGCCGTGTGTATTAATGTAATCGATGGGCACATCCAGATCGGCCATGGCCAGCTGCATGCAGCGTATTGCACCTTCGCCGGATGGGGCCACCATATCGAAGCCATCGGAATTGGCACCGTAGCCGGTGACTTCGGCATAAATTTTAGCGCCACGTTTCAGGGCATGTTCCAGTTCTTCCAGTACCACCACGGCACCGCCACCGGCGATGACAAATCCGTCGCGATTGGCATCATAGGTACGGGAGGCTTTTTCAGGCGTCTCGTTATATTTGGAAGACAGGGCACCCATGCCATCGAACAGCATACTTAAGGTCCAGTGTTCTTCTTCACCGCCACCGGCAAACACTATATCCTGTTTGCCCATCTGGATCATTTCCACACCATTGCCAATACAGTGGGTACTGGTGGCGCAGGCTGAGCTGATGGAGTAGTTGACACCCTTGATCTTGAATGGAGTCGCCAGGCAGGCTGAAACGGTACTGGTCATCACCCGAGGCACCATATAGGGGCCGACTCGACGAATACCTTTTTCGCGCAGTATGTCCACGGCATTCATCTGGTTGACTGGAGAACCACCGCCGGACCCCATAATCAGACCCGCGCGGGGATTAGATACCTGTTCCGCGGTCAGGCTGGCATCATCAATCGCCTGTTGCATGGCGATATAGGCATAAGCGGCTGCATCACCCATGAATCGCTTCACTTTGCGATCGATATGGGCATCAACGTCGATATCGACGCTGCCGGCGACATGACTGCGCATGCCCATATCTTTGTACTCTTGCTGAAAGCGAATCCCGGATTTGCCTTCCCGTAGAGATTCAGTAACACTCTGTTTGTCATTGCCCAGGCATGACACTATGCCCAGGCCGGTGATCACTACTCGTTTCATTCTAATACTTACCTAAAAGTCTTCGGTGCTTTTGAACAGTCCTACGCGTAAACCTTTTGCAGTATATATTTCCCGGCCGTCTACGAATACCGATCCATCGGCAATGCCCATAATCAGACCGCGCGCGATGACACGCTTAAGGTTAATCTGATAACTGACGATTTTGGCGGTGGGTAAAACCTGGCCGGTAAATTTTACTTCACCCACGCCCAGAGCACGACCTTTACCTTCAAAGCCTTTCCAGCCAAGATAAAAACCCACCAGTTGCCACATAGCATCCAGACCCAGGCAGCCTGGCATCACAGGGTCGCCGGGGAAGTGGCATGCAAAAAACCACAAATTAGCATCTATATCCAGTTCCGCCTGGATTTCTCCCTTGCCGTATGTACCACCTTCTTCAGAAATGTGGCTAATACGATCCATCATCAGCATGTTGGGGACAGGCAGTTGCGCATTGCCCGGTCCAAACAATTCACCGTGTCCACATTTAAGGAGTTCTTCACGGCTATAAGCACTTGGTTTAGTCATGTTAAAGGAAAAACCTGTCATCTAGCTAATTGTATAGGGGGGGGATTGTATAGGAAATGTCTCTCGGATGGTATGCGATCATCAAGGAGAAGCCGGGGATTTGGCTATTTTGACAATGAAATTGTTATTTTTTTGAGTAAAGTCCGGTAGTTTGGCTACCGGACTCTGGTGCTTCATGGAATCAATCGGTAAAAAACTGTTGATCAAACTTGACCTTAGTGGACCTCGACTGACCTGCTGGCGTTGTCTGGATTTCAAATTTAAGGGTTTCTCGGTGGCTGACCTGAGCCTGGGCGAGATAATAAATGGCGTTATCCTCCACTATTTCCTTGAATTCCAGATCTTTGACCTGTCCAGTAAGATTGCTGGCAAAGCCCGACACCCTGGCTTTCACGGGTGAGGTATGGCTATTGTCTTTTTTCAAAACGGTAATGTTTACCACCATGCGGTTGTTACGGCGTGTGAGTTGATAGGCTTTGGCTATGTCCGGGGTGAGGGTGTCACTTCTGAAGGCATTGTAGTGCACCACATAATCACCAAAGGTTTTTGAATTTTCGGCATAAGCGTTTAAAGACAGAAGGCTGGTCAGGGCCAGGAGTGTACCTATTGCATATTTTTTTATTGAAATCATAGGGGGGCCTCTCTTCAGTAGCACTGATAATCATTTATGACTGCTACTATAGTGCAGAATTCATTTTAAGGTATCAGTACATACTTATGCCGGCCAGGGTCGACTAGTGATAACAGTAGTGACATAAGGAATGTGCCGAGACGGCGCATATTCTTTGTATCAGTTGTAGTTACGGATGACGCCAGCGACTATACCCAGCACCTGAACCTCGGAGTTTTTCAGCATAATGGGCTCCATATCCGGATTGGCCGGTTGCAGACGAACACCGTCAACTTCTATATAGAATTTTTTCAATGTCACCTGTTCACCATTGATCAGTGCCACCACCGACTGGCCGTTGTTCGCGGTTTCCCGTTTTTCAACGATGATGATGTCGCCGTCCTCGATATTGTCATCGATCATGGAGTGGCCGCGCACCTTCAGGGCATAGGTATTCCTACGAACCATGTGGGCCGGTACCGACACCTGTTCATGGTGCTCGACCCTTTCGATGGGATTTCCGGCGGTGATGGTGCCCAGCAAGGGTATGTCGAGGAGTTCGATATCCTGGCAGTCAGCGGGTTCAAGGTCCGTCACCCAGGTGGGGTGCTGGCGTTTGGGGATCAACAGGCTCAGATTGTTCATAGGGCAAAGCTTCTGTCATTGAGATAGCCTGATATTAAGAACAAAATGAGAACAAATCAAGGTATATGTTAATAAAACCAGTGATTTAGGCTATATACCTAAATCACTGGTTAGTATTATTGAGTAAAGTCCTGAAATAAACGGCCAATGGCGCTGGATAACAGTTCAGAGCGGTCACTGTTCCGAATGGCCCGATTCAGGTGCTCCTGCATGCCCGGAATATTGATCAGATCGACAATGATCAGATTGAAAAATGCCTGGCCTTCACTACAGCGAGCCAACTGTTCCAGAAAGTTCATCATCAGTGACTCCTGCTGCAGTGCCAGCCAGCAACGACCGGATATGGAGGCCAGCACTTCCGGGTCATTACCCGCCTCAGAGGCCAGCACCTGTGTGATCTGTTGCTGGAGCAACTGGGCATCTTCGCTGTGGGACAGGGCGCGCAGACACATGGATACCTGATTGCTGTCTATCGGCTGCTGGTTCAATATTGTGTGGAGTCGATGCGCCAGTGCCTGGCCCAGACCAGTGGCAATCTTCTCATGTTCCAGGCACTGACACAGGGCGTCGAAAGGTTGTTCCGGCAGCTGATCTATAGCCTGTTGTACAATATCCGTATTACCCTCCTGATCCAGTCTGCAGGCCACATCGGCAATACCCTGAAAACCCACAAAGGCCCATTGCTCATAACCCGGCTTGCCAGAAAAATAGTCTCGGGCATGTTCATAGAATTGTGAGGGCGCTTGCTGGAGCACCCTGGCGGCTTTGGCGTGAAAACAGGCCATGTGTTCCTGTTTGGGCTTGAAGCCGTAGGGATTGTTCTCATCGGTATCATCCTCTTGTTCCTTTTTCAAGAGACGAGAAACGAAATCGTCGCGGATGCCTGGGGTAAGGCTGCCTTTGGCATCCAGCGGGAACCTCAAAAACCAGATCACCAGATCCTGTTGCTGGTCATTATTCCACACCAGTATGCCCAGCCAGGCCTGTTGTTGCAGGGGGTATGGGTAGGGGATTTCGCCCTGCTCGAAGGCCAGGAATGTGCCGGCATCGATGAGCTGTATGCGTCGGCCCATGTCGAATACCCGGTACTGGGTACCGGCCTGATTAAGAAAGTCACTGATTCCAGACACATCAGCCATTTTGTTGGACCACCAGTTTACCTTGTTGAGATGACAGGCTCAGTTTGCCGTCGAGAAATTCTACCAGTTGTTGTCCTCCATGTTGTTTGCGCCAGCCCTTGAGCAGCTCCAGGTCACGTTCACCGGTGACCAGGGCTTCCAGATGTTTACGACTGGCCAGACTGCTGGGGTTGATGTCGTGTTGCAGGGCATTAAGTTTAAGCAGGGCCTGCAAGGTATCCACCAGAGCATCCTGCTGAGGGCGAAGTTTAAATTTTTTGGCTAGTTGCGGCCAATCATTCCTGTCCTTCGCCAGGCCGCGATTGATACATTCAATCAGCTGCCCGGTATCATCTTCGTTGAGCCGAAATCTATTCAGTGAACGCAGGGCACGAATCTGCTCGGGCTGCGTCGGTTTCTGCATGGCCAGGTCGATCAGCGCGTCATCGGGCAGAATCCTGCGTCGTGGTCGGTTGCGGTCAACGGCAGTGCTTTCGCGCCAGCTGGACAGTTGCTGTAATATGGCCAGTTGCTGCCCTCGCAGGCGCTGGTGGCCCTTGGTTTTACGCCAGATATTGTCCATATCTATCAGATAGTTCTGGTTCTGGCTGAGCAGGGCAAAGTCTTCGGCCAGCCAGTCGAGCCGCCCCAGCGCCCGAAGTTTTTGTTCCATGTCCGGGAACAGCTGGGCCAGATAAATGACATCATTGGCGGCGTATTCCAGCTGTTTAGCGTTCAGCGGCCGTTTCATCCAGTCGGTGCGAGTCTGGGATTTGTCCAGCTCGATATCGAGGCAGGTTTTGACCAGGGCAGCGTAGCCGATCTGTTCGCCATAACCCAGCAGGGTGGCGGCAATCTGGGTGTCAAAGATGGGATCGGGCAGGCAGCCGAAATCATTGTGAAAAATTTCAAGATCCTGGCCTGCGGCATGGAAAACCTTGATAATATTCGTATTACGGAACAACTCCAGCAAAGGCTCAAAGTCATGCAATGGCAAGGGATCGATGCAGGCAGTGTGTTGTCCGTCACCCAGCTGGATCAATGCCAGTTCCGGGTAATAAGTGGTTTCCCGGTGAAATTCGGTATCGATACACAGAAAACGGCTGTGCAGAAATTGTTGGCAGCAGGCCTCAAGGGCTTCCTGTGAGTCAATATAGTCTATGGTCATTGGCATTTTGCGGTTGGCGCTAAAAGGCTGCTATTGTAACCGCAATTCGAAAGGATATTTTAGGCAATGAAGCGAATTCTGGAGAAACAATCGAGATTATTTCGTAGATTAAGTTACAGGTTAATGACGGTCGCCGGTCTGGTGCTGATATTTGCTGTGCTCTGGCAATTTAATGTACAAAACCGCGAACAGTTCCGTTCTCTGATGATGGCCCATGAGGAAGCCGAGTTTAGCCACAAAATGCGGGATGCTGTGCGCCTGAGGCAGTTGAGCATTCAGCGTATGTTGAATGCCCGGGATGTATTTGAACAGGATGAGGAATACCAGCGTTATTTGTCTTATGGCTCAGAATTTCTTCGGGCCCGTAACAAACTTAAATTTCTCAATGATTCGCAACCGATTCGAACCACCTATCGGCAACTGCTGGATGCAGTGAATTTCGCTCAGCCCTACCACGCCTATTTGATTGAGAGCATTATGTTTGGATCCTTGAGTAATGAAGAGCTCTGGCTCGTTTCCAATCGTGGTTCAGCGGCCTTGCAGAATGTGCTGGAGGTGCTGGATCGCCTGGTGGCTTTGCAACAGCAGAATTATATACAGCTGGTGGAGAACCATGAGCAATCCCGTGAATCCCGCTGGATGATGACCAGTTTCATTTTTATCGTGAGCATTTTGATCTCCCTGTTCATGTTGCGTCGGTCGGATCGCCGTTATAGCGATGCCAAACAGTTATCTACCATGGATGGTGTGAGTGGCATCTATAACCGGCGTTATTTTGATATGGTGCTGGAAGACGAATGGAGGCGAAGTATGCGTGAATATACGCCCATCAGTCTGATCATGATCGACATCGATTTTTTCAAGGCCTACAACGACCGGTTTGGACATCTGCTGGGCGACACCTGCCTGTTCAGTGTCGCCAGTATTCTGGGTGGGCAATTAAAGCGTGCAGCGGATTTCATCGCTCGTTACGGTGGTGAAGAGTTTGTGATTCTGCTGCCTAAAACCAATCTGGAATATGCTCGTAAAATGGCCGAGCACTTGCGTCAGGCGCTACAGGAATCGCAGTTACAGGCCGGTAACGAAGATGTCAGCCCCTGGCTGACGGTGAGCATCGGTGTCGCCAGTACCATAGCCCAGGCTGAGCAATCCAGCAGTGCGCTGGTGCGGGCAGCTGACCAGTGCCTGTATCAAAGTAAAAGCCAGGGTCGTAACCGGGTCACAACGAGCAGGCTGG
The DNA here is from genome assembly GCA_048550535.1 of Gammaproteobacteria bacterium. Lineage (GTDB taxonomy): Bacteria > Pseudomonadota > Gammaproteobacteria > SZUA-229 > SZUA-229 > CBDULX01. Next base: position 13,521 of record JBLYYN010000146.1, on the reverse strand, counting down.
ATCAACCGGAGCTGGTCGTAGTCAGAAGCCATTAGTCAATACTGTTTGGGTCCCAGTAATTCAATCGGATATCCGTCTGGGTCTTCCACAAACGCAATAATGGTGCTGCCGGCATTCATTGGACCTGCTTCCCGGAGTATCTTGCCATCCCGTTGCCTGATTTGGTCCACAGCATGGTAAACGTCTTCCACTTCAATGGCCAGGTGACCGAAGCCGGACCCCATGTCATAGCTTTCGGTGTCCCAGTTATGGGTAAGCTCGATAACACTGTTGTTTTTTTCATCACCATAGCCGACAAAAGCCAGAGTGAATCGACCGTCAGGGTAATCTTTTTGCCTTAGTAATTTCATGTGCAGGACTTCTGTGTAGAACTTGATCGATTTTTCCAGGTTCCCAACCCGGATCATGGTGTGTAACAGGCGCATGGCACTAATTCCTCTGCTTACGAATAATTTTCCAGTGTCTGAGTATTCTCAAACGGTTTAACAGGTGGTCTGCCAGCTGAATATAGCTGGCCCAGAACCAGATTCGGATACGGCTCAACCAGGAACGGCGCTTCCAGTGTTCCTGTAATACCTCATAACATTGCTGGAAATCCTGGTGGAATATGTCAACCACGGACCTGGCAAAGTTAGTATCTTTAATTTCCTGATTGGCGTCCAGGTTCCACAGCAGGTTCCAGCGATCGATATTACAGGAGCCCAGTGATACCCAGTCATCGCATAATACCAGTTTGGCATGCATAAAGCGGGGCTGGTATTCAAAGATGCGTACGCCATCCCGTAGTAAACGATGATAATAATGTTGAGCCAGGTAACGGGCCATGGGCAGGTCGGTTATAGGTCCGGGGATCAGTATACGCACGTCGACACCTCGCAATGCCGAGCGGCGCAATTCCCGACGTAACTTGCGCGACGGCGTAAAATAGGCGGTGCTCATCCACACTCGCGTTCTGGCGTGACGGACATGCTGAATAAAGGAACGTTTGATTTCCAGAAAGCGTGGTCCCTGGGTCATGGTGACTCGGCCCAGCTGGTCAAATTCCGCTGGTTTATCATACAATGCGGGTAGTGGGCTGTCTGACCAGATTCGCCAGTTATCGGCAAACAGGGTTTGCCATTGCAGTACATTGGGGCCTTCAATTTTAACCATATTCTCACGCCAGGTCTTGCCAGGATGATCAGTACTATCAAACTCATCGATCAGTCCGGCGCCCCCGACATAGGCGATTTGGCCATCCACCACCAGCAGCTTGCGATGATCCCGGAACAGGGCGAGCTGGTGTTTCTGTAATTCAATCGGATTATAAAAACTGATTTTTACATTATGTCGCTTTAGAAACTGTAAATCCCTGGTATCCAGTTTACGACTGCCGAAAGCATCCATTAAAAAATAAACCTGGACACCGCGTTGCCGTGCCTCGGCCAATACCTGGAAAAAACTTTGCGATACCCTGCCGGATTTGACCAGATACATTTCTATCAGGATATAATGTTGTGCCTGCTGCATGCTCTGCAGCATGGCTTTAAAAAAAACCGGGCCATCAATCAGTAATTGAAATCGGTTACCATACTGCCAGGAGAATCGGTACTTCTGGTCATGTGGTGAATCAGTTTGCATGGCATTATTGTAACCTGAAACCCTGGCATCACCGGTGATGATGTTACGGATGCAGGTATAAGTGAATTTCATATCAAGACGACTATTATGAACGGATTAAATTTCGAACCCGAGCAGATTAAAGATTTATTTGCTGAAAATACCCGATCCATGCAGTTGAGTTTAAAGGCCTCCAGTGATGCCAGTGCAAGCTCAAGCCTGGATATGATCAAGGCCATGCAGGCCACCATCGATATTATGATGCGTCAGCAGTCGGATAGAAAAAATAATTCCCCCGGTGTATTGAGCACGGAAGAACTCAGCGAAATCGGTGATTATGCCCTGAATTTACTTGAGCAGTTATCCATTGTGGCGGCAAACATGGGTATGCAGGACAGTATGATTGCCCTGCAGCGCCTGTCATTACCCGTCGCTTACTGGTTAATTCAACAGGGTGGGGAAATCGGCAAGCTGGATATATTGGTGAATGCCCTGTCGGGTCTGGCCAATACCATCACCGAGAACCTGGAGCTGGAACGGCTGAGTCGATTAATCGCACAGATTATCGCGCATACCAGTAATGATATTCGTCAGGATCTTGAGCAGACTAATCCCATGCGGCCCTGGCGAATTATCAATCTCAACTGGGGCATAGTGGCTACCCGCAGTCACAATGCGGAGCTGATGGATAATGTGTTCGAACAACTGGTGAAAAATATTCCGGTGGATGCCAAAGCTTTTTTCACGGAAGGTATGCAGCAAATGGATATTATCGGATACCCGGATCATGTGCGTAAGGTGATGGAGAAGTACAGCAAGCAATGGTCACATCAGGGGAAAGTTCATTAATAAAGTCGTAAGTCTTAGGTCTTAGGTCTTAGGTCAAAAACGCTACTTTACTAAGTTAATTAGTCAGCAACCTTACCTTTAGATTGTTGACTTATGACCTCCGACCTCCGACTTAAAACTTGTTTAATCATTTAGCCGTCTTAGCAATCTGCGGATCATTGAGATTGAGGTAGTCAATCAGAATATTGGCACTTTCCATCATCAGCGGCGTTGGTTCATGGGGTGTTTCCTTGTTCGCTACCTTATCTTCTTCCTCATCCTGATCCAGTTCATCAATGGACTTGATGGGCGTCTGGCCTTTGGCCAGGCGTCGTTCATTTTCCAGTTTCAACTGTGCCTGTTCCAGCGATTTCTGTTCTGCCTTGCGTTTGTCTTCATTCAGTGACAGGGCTTTTATATGACGACGTTGATCAATCAGCTGATTGGTCTTTACCAGATGAGTGTAGTCCGGGTCATTGGCGGCTCGTCGTGCATGCAGATCATTCAAGCGAGGAATCAAGGTAGCAAAATCGGCATAGGCCTGATAGGCGGTGGGCTGAATGCGATCCCAGGGCAGTGCACCATCCAGCGCACTTTCACCAATTTCCTTGACGTCATACAGAGAGGGTAATTCAATGTCCGGTATCACGCCCCGGTTCTGCGTGCTGTTGCCGGATATGCGATAAAATTTTTGCTGGGTAAGGGTTATCTGGCCGTGTTTAAGCGGCATCATGGCCTGTACTGTACCCTTGCCGTAGGTTTGAGTGCCGATCACCAGGCCACGGCGATAATCCTGAATGGCGCCGGCGAAGATTTCAGACGCCGAAGCACTGAGGCGGTTCACCAACACGGCCAGAGGGCCATCGTAGGTGATGTCGTCATCGTCGTCGGCATGCACATAAACCCGGCCGCTAACCCCTTTGACCTGAACCGTAGGCCCTTCGGTGATGAACAGGCCGATCAGTTCATTGACTTCGCGCAGAGAACCACCGCCATTGTCGCTGAGATCGACAATGATACCCTGTACATTTTCCGCTATGAGTTCCTTCAGCAGTTTGCGTACGTCACGGGTGGTACTGCGATAGTTGGGGTCACCCCGGCTGGCGGCTTCGAAGTCGATGTAGAACTTAGGAATATCGATAATGCCCAGCTTGTACTTCTTGCCATAGTTATCCAGTTCAATTACTTTTTTGCTCGCGGCCTGTTCTTCCAGTTTCACAGTGTCGCGGGTAATGGCTATGACTTTGTTCTGCTGATTATCCACCGCATTGCTCTGCAGGATCGACAGGCGCACCACACTATCTTTGGGACCGCGGATCAATTCCACCACATCGTCCAGTCGCCAGCCAATAACATCAACCAGCTCACCGTCCTCCCCCTGGCCCACACCAATGATGCGATCATTGGCTTTTAGCTGGCCGGCTTTGTCGGCAGGGCCGGCCGGAATTACCCGGGAGACCTTGGTGTATTCGTCTTCCAGTTGCAGCATGGCACCAATGCCTTCCAGAGATAGTTTCATGCGGATGTTGAAATTTTCGGTGGCTCGGGGCGAGAAGTATTGGGTATGGGGGTCATAGCTCAGGGTCAGCGCATTCATGTACATGCGATAGGCATCTTCGCTGATGGTTTGCTGCACCCGCTTGAGCTGGTTCTCATATCGCTTGGTCAGCAGATCGGTAATTTTTTCCGGTTTTTTATCAGACAGTTTCAGGCTAAGTACTTCATTTTTCAGGCGCTTGTGCCAGTGCTGGTCCAGATCGGCCTGTGATTTAGCCCAGGGCAGTTCATCCCGTCGAATAGTGAGGTATTCATCCTGTTTGAAATCCAGCTTATCTATACCCTTATTCAGTTCTAGTAGCATGAATTTCAGCCGGTCGGTGACGCGCAGCTGATAACGGTTGTAAATATCAAAAGCGGGTTGCAGATTGCTGGTTTTAAACGCGTCATCCAGTTTGAGGCGGTATTTTTCGAATTCTTCGATATCCGAGGCCAGGAAATAGCTTCTGTCCCTGTCCAGCTCACTGATATAACGGTCCAGAACCGTCGAAGACAGCTGGTCGTCAAGAAATACCTGGGTGCGCTGGAAATGCTGGTGGCGCAATCGGCTGATGATTTCTGCCGTGGTGCGTGCATGTTCCTGCAGCGGTTGCAGGCTTTCCTGGTGACTTGAAATGCCTGCGCTGACACTGAGAGGTATCAGGCAGGCAGCTATGAGAATATGGAGTTGACGAATAAATTTCATAAAAACAATAACTTGTATTTTTGCCGATGTAATTGAGTGATTTTAGACCAGATTACTACAAAGAATTCCCTTTTGGCTAACAAATTCAACAGTCGATTACAGCTTATATGGTGGTGGATAGATCGAATTTAAACCCATCGATCAGGTTGGGCTGGTCATATCGGGGTTACAAGGCCCATGAGCACGATTCAGGCAAAGCTGCTTGATACCATGGGGCAGCATCAAAGTACGCAAATCCAGCATATTTCCCAACACCCCTGTGGTGCCTGTTTATACGATCACCAGTTCCACGTCTTCGATATGTTGCTGGCGTAAATAGAAGCCACGCATTTCCAGTACCCCTTTGGTGTTGAGGGATACAATCAGATACAGGGTGTCAGGGTAATTGGCCTGGGCCAGGTCGGTGGCCGAAGGTTGGGCTGGCGTATCCGGGTGTGAGTGATAAATGGCGAACAGTTCATTACCCTGATTGCGCATATCCTTAATGCTATTGATCAGAATGGCCGGATCCATTTCGAACAGGTGTTGTGGGTCTTTGGCCACATTGTGCACCGGATATATCTGCTTGGGCTGTCCATTATGGGCACTGACCAGACCACAGGCTTCCGTGCCAGGGTGTTGCTGAGCCTGGCTGAGGATCTGATTGGCCAGGGTTCGGGGTATGCTGATGGTGTTCATGCTGTTGACTTTTGGCCGCAGGCTGGACATTCCGGGTCCTTGCGTAGTTTCATGTTTCGCCATTCCTGGTGAAAGCTGTCGTTAATGAGTAGCTGACCGGTTAAGGGGGTGCCTACGCCGGATAGAAGTTTCAGTGCTTCCATGGCCTGTATGCTGCCAATGATGCCTACCATGGGGGCCAGTACACCATTTTCACTACAGCTTTCCTGCAGTTCCCCCTGATCGGAATACAGGCAGCGATAGCAGGGGCTGTCCGCCTGGCGCAGGTCGAATACACTGACCTGGCCTTCCATTCGAATCGCCGCACCGGACACCAGGGGCTTGCGAAATTTCACGCAGGACCGGTTGATGCTAAATCGAGTATCGAAGTTATCGGTGGCATCTATGACCAGATCCACCTGGCTAATTTGCTGCGCCAGTTCCTGTTCATCCAGCTGGTGATTGACGGTGTGGATGCTGACATCCGGATTCAGCGCCAGCAGGTTAGTCCGGGCTGAGTCCACTTTGTTTTGCTGTATATTCTCGGTGCGGTGCAGGATTTGTCGTTGCAGGTTGGAGAGTTCGACCCGGTCATAGTCCACCAGGGTCAGTTCACCTATGCCCGCCGCCGCCAGGTACATGGCTACCGGCGATCCCAGGCCACCGAGACCGATGATCAGGACATGGGCATCGAGTAATTTCTGCTGACCCTGGATACCGAACTGGGGTAACCGAATTTGTCGGCTGTAACGCAGCAACTGTTCATCGTTCATTCAGAGATGTTAACAGTTTTTTTGTTTGGGATAATAGTAATTTGGCTGGCGGTATTAGCTCCTGTTAACGAAAAGACAAAACGTAAGAATTGATCTTGTGGTATTTCTGATTTGTATGCTAATTGTGATTTTGTAGTAATTTTAAGCATGGGTTTCGCCCGCTGGCGAGTTACTTTTTTCCAGCAGCTGAAAAAAGTAACCAAAAAAAGCCGCCCCAAGGCAGTTTACCCTGCGGGTACCTGGGTATTGTTAACTACTGCTTATTTAGTTTTTCCCAAGAATTACCTTATATAGTTTCTTTGTCGGGTCGTTTTGATTCGCATCCCTGCTCAACAAAACTAAATCCACCATCCCTGGCGGATTTACCCTATAGATCAACAATTCCCAGTAAACTGCAAAGGGGATTTAATGCGTAAAAATACAAGAAAACCTGTGCGCTTTGCGCTGCCTATTTGCGTGTCATCTCGGCAACTGCTCCTGCGTTACTCTAATTACCTACGTCCATGTAGGCATTCACACGCAAGAACCCCTCTGGAGTAAGCTGAGGAGGGAGTGATTTATGAGGGGTTGTCTGCGAGGATGTCTGAGCGAATTACGCTCTATGTAATTCGTGAGTTCCGCAGCAGCCTCATAAATCATGAGTGACGAAGGCACCGCTATGCGCTTTTTGCATAGTGGCTTACGACCCGGGGCGGCATTTTCTTGGTTACTTCTTTATTGCTGCAGATAAAGAAGTGACTCGCCAGCGGGCGAAAAGAATGTAAAAAAATGGCACTTAAACTAAATAATACCGCAAGCCAGCGAGGTGAAACCACTGCCCAATACACACTCTACTAACCAAAAAGCAGCAACCATGGAAAAACAACAGTCGAATTTTATCCAGACTTACGTCTATTAAAAGTAAATTTCCGAAGGAAACCTACAGGTATTTACGCCAATGAACGGGGCGGGTGTCGCGGCAGCCGTGGTAATTGTTGGTGTAACGCTTGATGAACACCGTGGTGGTGTTGTCGGTTTCCACTGCAGATTCCATGTTGGCGCGCTGGGTTTCTTCCGAATAGGCATAGAGTGCGCGTTTCATGCGGGTAATCAGGCTGCCATCCAGATGGTAGCCCAGGGTCGCCAGCACTTCTTCAATGGCCTGCAGGGTGAGACTGCGCAGATCGTAACTGACCAGGAGGCTGAGTTCATCCACATACTGGGTATCAATAATGCCGTCGGCATCACTCAATAACAGTAAGGCACTGCGGGCCTGTTCCGGGTCGGGATGCAGGCGGCAGAAGCGTATTTCTCGGCGTTTGATCAGGTCGTTCTGGTTCATAGCTAAGAAAATATGATAAATGTCAAAAAATTACAAGGAAAAATTGTGGTTTATTCAAATCTGGGATATTTTTCCGGCTGTCTGGAGGGTGATAGCTTCTTAACTTGTTGAAATTTCAGATTTTATAGCCGTAGGTGATGCGAGGGTTGTGTGCAATATCTCTACCCTGGTTGATATTTGTAAAGCCATTTTTCTGGAAAATAGGCCGGATTTTTTCAGCCTGGTCGTAGCCGTGTTCAACTATCAACAGGCCACCTGGGTTCAGGTAATCACTGGCCTGCTGGCAGATTGTTTCGATATCGTCCAGGCCTTCGGCCCCGGATACCAGTGCACTAAGTGGCTCAAATCGCACATCGCCCTGTGTCAGGTGAGGGTCGTTGCTGGGTATATAGGGCGGGTTGCTGACGATGATGTCAAAACTTAAGCCGCTCAATGGCTCGAACCAGTTGCCCTGGCGAAATTCAATATTGCTTAGCTTCAGGCGCTGGGCATTCTGTTGCGCTACCTTTAAGGCGGGTTCAGAAAAATCGGTGGCGATAATTTTCCAGCCCGGGTGCTCCGTGGCCAGTGCAATGGCTATGGCCCCGCTGCCGGTGCCCAGATCGAGCAGCTTCAGCTCAGCCTGTTCCGGGCAGACCTGAAGAATTTGTTCAACTAATAATTCCGTGTCCGGTCGTGGAATCAGGGTGTCTGCAGTCACTTTCAGGGGCAGTGACCAGAATTCTCGCTCCTCGGTGAGATGGGCCACAGGTTGGCCGGTGACTCGAGCATCACACAATTGCTGAAACTGCCCAAGCTGGCTGTCCGTCAATTCCTGCTCGGGCCAGGTCAGTAAATAGGCGCGGTTCTTTTGCAGCACATAACACAGCAGCACTTCGGCATCTAGTCGTGCACTGTCTGAATGGGTGTTCAGTTGCCGAGTGGCCTGCTTAAGCAGGTCTCGGATGTTCACTGCTCGGACAGGGCGGCCAGCTGTTCAGCCTGGTATTCGTTGATTAAGGGTTCCACCACCTGGTTCAGCTCACCCTGCATGAACTCATCCAGTTTATACAGGGTGAGGTTGATGCGATGGTCGGTGATGCGGCCCTGGGGAAAATTATAAGTCCGGATACGTTCCGAGCGGTCTCCGCTGCCCACCAGGGACTTACGGGTCTGTGCCTGCTCGGCCCGCTGTTTTTCCTGCTCGGCATCCACCAGCCGGGCTTGCAGCAGAGACATGGCGCGGGCCTTGTTCTTATGCTGTGAGCGTTCATCCTGACATTCCACCACGGTGCCGGTGGGCAAATGGGTGAGGCGTACCGCCGAGTCGGTTTTGTTGACATGCTGACCGCCGGCACCGGAGGCGCGGTAGGTGTCCACCCGTAGATCGGATGTGTTAATGGTAATGGCCTCGGTTTCGCTGGGCTCCGGGATAATCGCCACGGTGGCCGCGGAGGTGTGTACCCGGCCCTGGGATTCGGTTTCCGGTACCCGTTGTACTCGATGGGCACCGGATTCGAATTTGAGTTTGGAATAGGCGCCAGTACCGACCAGTCGGGCAATAATTTCCTTGTAACCGCCGTGTTCGCCGAGGTTTTCACTGAGTACTTCCACCTGCCAGCCCTGATTCTCCGCATAGCGGCTATACATACGAAACAGGTCACCGGCAAAAATCGCCGCCTCGTCTCCGCCGGTGCCGGCTCGGACTTCGAGGAAAATATTGCTGTTGTCGTGGGGGTCTTTGGGTAACAGTAGTTTTTGCAGTTCCAGCTCCAGAATTCCCATGCGTTGCTGGGCATCTTTCTGTTCATCCTGGCCCATTTCCCGCAGTTCCGGGTCGCTTTCGCCCAGCATTTCAGTGGCGGTTTGCAAATCCGCCGCCGCCGTCTGATAGCTGCCAAAGGCCCTGATCACCGGTTCCAGTTGGGCGTATTCTTTGGACAGTTCGCGGAACTGGTTCTGGTTGCCGATGACATCAGGGTCGCCCAGCAGAGCGCCGACTTCCTGGTAGCGTTCTGTGAGGTTTTCCAGTTTGGTGCGAATGGATTCTTTCATACAGTTGATGGCTTATTTTTTATCCGACGGTGGAGTGATGGGTTCCTGGCCCAACAGCAGGCAGCGAGCATTCTCGATCAGCTCATGTCGGCTGTCCTGCCCGGCCTGACGTAGCTGGGTGCTGGGTGTGTGTAAAAACTTATTGGTGAGGGTGTGGGCCAGGAAGTTCAGTACTTCTTCCGCCGGTTTACCCTGGGCCAGTTGTTTCAGGGCTTTGGCCAGGACTTCGTGGCTAATGGCTTCGGCGTATTCTCGCATGTCGCGGATAATATCCACTGCCTCCAGGGAGCGTTGCCAGTTGAGGAAATGTTCCACCTGGATGTCGATGATTTCAGCGGCCTGTTCTGCAGCCTGCTGACGGGATTCCAGGTTTTCCTGAATAATTTCCTGTAAATCATCCACTGTGTACAGATACACATCATCCAGCTCGGAGACTTGCTCCTCCACATCCCTGGGTACGGCGATATCCACCATAAAAATTGGTTTGTGTTTGCGCTTTTTCAGGGCGTCTTCCACCGCACCCTTGCCCAGTATGGGCAGAGGGCTGGCGGTGGACGAAATAACAATATCGGCTTTGGGTAAAAATTCCGGAATCTGGGGCAGGGGTATGGCTTCACCGCCAAATTGCTCAGCCAGGGTCTGGGCCCGGTCGATGCTGCGGTTGGCAATGATCACATGCTGGATGTTATTGGCATGCAGATGGCGGGTGGCCAGCTCGATGGTTTCCCCGGCGCCGATCATCAGCGCGGTGAGCTGGTCGAGATCACCGAAAATCTGCTTCGACAGGCTGACCGCAGCAAAGGCAACGGACACCGGACTGGAACCAATTTCGGTGTCGGTGCGCACCTGTTTGGCTACCGAAAAAGCGTGCTGGAACAGCTTGTCCAGCATGGTGCCCATGGTCCCCAGGGTTTTGGCCTGGGCATAGGCCTGTTTCATTTGTCCCAGGATTTGTGGTTCGCCCAGTACCATGGAATCCAGGCCTGAGGCCACCCGCAGAGCGTGGCGTATGGTGTCTTCGTGTTTATGTATATACAGGTGACCGTTGATATCAGCGCTGGCCAGGCCATGGAAATTGCTGAACCATTCCACCAGCGCCTGGTCATTAGTATTATCTTCGTTGGAAGTGGATATGCAATAGAGTTCGGTGCGATTACAGGTGGACAGGATGGCCACTTCCGAAATATTTTCCAGCTTAATCAGTGAGGCCACCGCTTCTGGCAGAGTTTCCGGGGTAAACGCGAGTTTTTCTCGCATCTCTACCGGGGTGGTTTTATGGTTAAGGCCTAGGGTTATCAGTGACATATGCCGGTTTCATGGGGGCCTCAGCCACCCAGGTGATTCACGTAAACGAGCTGGAAAACAGCAAATTTTGAGCCATAGCCTGATTTAATACAAGCACAACCGAATATTCTGACCTTTATGGGGTCAAAAATGAAAGTGATAAATGATGATTTTTCACGGAATTCAGCATAAATTAGTTTATATTCAATTAAAGTGAGCCGTTAATTTGGAGTTTTATAAAGTGGTGAAACGGCTGAAACCCGTCCAAAATATTCTGCGACTATCGGCTGTAATGCTGGTGCTGGCTGTTATGGCAGGCTGTAGCACGTCTACAAAACTGGAGTCGGTGAAGGGTGATGATATTGCCCAGAAGGCTCCGAGCCTGGAAGAAGATGTGCTGTTTTCTTTGCTGGCGGGCGAATTTGCCGGCGTCCGTGGGCAACTCGATGCCGCCGTGGATTATTACAAACGGGCAGCCAGACAGACCAACGATTCGGGCGTGATGCGTCGTGCAGCCCATATTGCTCTTTTTGCCGGGCGTTATGATGATGTGCTGAGTATGGCTGATCGCTGGCAGGGGCTGGGGGCTGATGAGCTTGAGCTGGCGAGGTTGAAACTGCTGGCTTACCTGCATAAGGATAATGTTAAGGCCTCCCTGGTGGAAATCGACAAGCTGCTGCTGCAGGAAGGTCAGCTGGATGAGATGGCGGTAGTGTCTCTGGGGCATATATTATCCAGGGAAGCCAGCCCGGAAACCGCACTGGAAATTCTAAAACAGCTTAATCGGCAATACCCACAACAGCCACGCTTACTGATGATTCAGGCAGGCTATGAGGCCAATCTGAAGAATTATGAAGCGGCACTGGTATTAATGGACCAGGTGCTGGTGCTGGAGCCAGATCTGGCCGATGCCTACCAGATCAAGGCGCAAATTCTTATCGGTCTGGGCAAGCCTCAACAGGCTGCTGAAGCGCTGGCGCTGGCGATAGACAGGCGCCCCGATGATTATCGCCTACGCCTGCGTTATGCACGAATGCTCATCCAGATTAGACAGTTTGATCTGGCCGAGGAAGAATTCAAAAAAATTAACCAGGAGCAGCCGAATAACGAAAGTATCCTGCTCAGTCTTGGCTTGCTGGCGATTGAAACCGATAACAAGCTCGAAGCCATCAAGTATTTGCAGCAAATCGTTGATCAGGGTAGCAAAAACCCACAGGTATTTTATTACCTGGGCCGAATTCGGCAGAGTGACGGTGATGTGGCCGAAGCCATAAAACTGTATGAGCAGGTGAGTGGTGGTGAATTCGTGCTGGATGCGAGTATACGAGTCGCCAGCCTGTTGGCTGCAATGGGTAAGGTGGATGCCGGGCTGGACAAACTGCAGGCCCTGCTGGGTATGGTGAAGAGCGCCCAGCAGCAGATCCAGATATACCTGGCCCAGGGTGATGTATTACGCAATGCCAACCGGCAGAACGACGCCATGGATATATACAATCGCGCCCTTAAGCAGGCCCCGGAGAATACCGAGCTGCTCTATGCCCGGGCATTGACCGCAGAAAAACTCAATATGCTGGAGCGTACCGAGGCTGATTTGCGCAAGGTGCTGAGCAACGAGCCGGACAATGCCAATGCCCTCAACGCCCTGGGGTATACCCTGGCGGACCGTACCCAGCGCTATGAAGAGGCCAAAAAGTACATCCTCAAAGCCGCCGAGTTATTACCCGATGATCCGGCCATACTGGATAGCCTGGGCTGGGTTTATTTCCGCCTGGGTGAATACCAGACCGCCATCAAGTGGCTGCGTAAAGCCTTTACTCTGCTGGAAGATGCCGAAATCGCAGCTCACCTGGGTGAGGTGCTGTGGGTTAGCGGCGAGCATAAGGAAGCGCAAAAAATATGGCAGCGAGGGCTAAATGTGAATAACCAGCATTCGATTTTGTTGAATACGATTAAGCGTTATAAGCCGTAGCTGGATGTGTATATTAGGGTGCTTTTTTGGGCATGGGTTTCGCCCTGCTGGCTTGCGGTATTATTTAGTTTAAGTGCTATTTTTTTACATTTTTTTCGCCCGCTGGCGAGTCACTTCTTTGTCTCCAGCAACAAAGAAGATAACCAAGAAAATGCCGCCCCGGGTCGCAAGCCACTATGCAAAAAGCGCATAGCGGTGCCTTCGTCACTCGCGATTTATGAGGCTGCTGCGGAACTCACGAATCACACAAAACGTAATTCGCTCAAACATCCTCGCAGACAACTCCTCATAAATCACTCTCTCCTCAGCTTACTCCAAAGGGGATAGTCAAAAGCACGGGGTTTAGGTTTTCTCTTTTTTAATCCCCATTGATCAAGCCGAGGAGCGCATGGTTAATGTGCAGGCTCTATTACGGGCGTCCTGCCCTCCACCCTATGGGCCATAATCATAAAAGACATGATTATGTTTTAAATTGCTCCTGGCAATTTAATCTGCGAGCATGTCTGACGAGCGTTGTTTGCGAGGAGTTGCGCAGCAGGCATATTCAGCATGTGACGACGAGGGCACCCTTCATGTTCATTATGAAGGGCTTGTGAGTTGGGGCGTGTTTCTTTGGTTCGGTTTCTTTTCACGAGAAAAGAAATGAACTCGCCCAGCTGGGCGAAACCAATGCCGGAATTAGCTCAACTAATAAAAAACAGGAATTGTTAAAAACAATCATAAGTAGCTGGTTTAATGATAATCAATCGCATGTTATTAAACACATGCTTAGAAATAAGATAAAAAAATATTAACGATTGAATCAGAGTGTTCT
>JBLYYN010000145.1:0-12580 GCA_048550535.1 Gammaproteobacteria bacterium | reverse complement strand
TTACACCAGAAACACATTGTCAGTGTTTCTGGACAAAGCGTTGTGGATCGATCTGGCGACCATTCTTCAACACTTCAAAATGCACATGGGGTCCGGTAGATCGCCCGGTCGAACCCATCAGTGAAATAACCTGGCCTTTTTTCACGGTATCACCCACACTCACCAGATTTTCTTTATTATGACCATAACGCGTTACATAGCCATTGCCATGGTTTATTTCTACCAGATTACCATAGCCATATCGTTTACTGGACCAGGTCACAACACCTCCGGCCACGGTTAATACATTGCTTCCTGCTTTGGCAGCAAAATCCATACCTTTGTGGAACTGTAATTTACCTGTGAATGGGTTGGTGCGCATGCCGTAATAGGATGAAATCCAGCCACGCTTGATAGGACGGCCTTCCGGGAACACTTCTTCTTCCATGTAGCTGCTCATTAAAATATTTTCCAGCACGCTCAATTGCTGTTCACGATCTTCCAGTTCTTCGATGACCGAATCAATTTCATTACCAAAATCCAGTGTTACCTGGGCATCTGTACCATCAGGTCCACCCACACCAGGGGCTTCATCAAAACTAAATTCACCTGGATCCAGTTTGGCTATTTTAACCAGTTTCTGTCCCAGCGCATTTAGCCGAATGGCGTGCGCCTGAATCTGACCTAATCTTGCTGCCAGCGCGTCCAGATCAGCCTCTGCATTGAAACGAGTTTGAGAAATGAGTTCACGCTGAAGGTCTATTTCTGTCTGGATCGAGACCATGCGGTCAGAGGATTGAGCGTTCTGCCCCCACCAGTACCCCATAATACCTACTCCAGTAGCTAATATAAGCATAAAGACCGCCAATAATGATAGCTGGCCTGGACTTCCTATCTGAACCCGGTAGGGTCGTCCACGAAACTTACTGAGTAGAATAATATTCATAGGTAAATAGTTTGTTTTTTTAGTAACCTAAGTGTAAATCATAAACTAAATTATAAGAAACACCATATAATATCAATGTCATTTTGACATAAAATGGTATATATACAAAATTCAAGCACATATTTCAGCAAAAACTATGAAGTCTATCTCAAACCTGCTGCAGCCTGGCTTAATCAAACAGGCGCGAAACCTGAATAAACTGGAACATCTGGTACATGCCTGTTTACCCGATAACTGCAAACAGCATGTCAAGATCGCCGGAATCAAGGACAATCACCTATTACTGGTGGTCGATAGTCCGGTCTGGTCATCACGCATCAGACTATACAGCAATCACATCCTGGATATGTTGAAGGAACAGAAAGTTGCTGAGGTACAGCAAATCCGAATCCGACTCAGCCAGGCTGAACCCATCAAGCCAGAACGAGTGTTTGAAAAACGTCAGCTTGATGAGCACTCTTCTAAACTCATCGAACAGACCGCTGACAGCATTGACGACCCAGCATTGAAACAGGCCTTACACAAGCTGGCAGCGAACAAAAAATCTAATTAATAAGACTTAATCAGGCGTGAACGGGTTGTGAGTAAGAAATAGGGGATACCGCATCTTCATCTTCGAAGGTCACTTCTTCCCATGATTCTTTGTCTGCGATCAATATTTTCAACAGCTTGTTGTTCAACGCATGTCCAGAACGAAAGCCGGAATAGGCACCGATCAGGCTATGCCCCAACAGGTATAGATCACCGATCGCATCCAGAATCTTGTGCTTAACAAATTCGTCTTCGTAACGCAGGCCATCTTCATTAAGTACGCGGAATTCATCCACACCAATAGCATTATCCAGACTTGCACCCAGTGCCAGATTATTGGCTCGCAACTTTTCAAAATCACTCATGAAGCCGAATGTACGAGCACGACTGACTTCTTTCACAAACGAAGTTGAGGAAAAATCAATCACGGCATTCTGTGGGGTACCATTGAAAACAGGATGATTAAAATCTATGGTAAAGCTTACTTTGAAGCCTTCAAATGGGTCAAATCTCGCCCATTTATCCTGTTCGTCCACAATAATGGATTTTTTGATTCGAATAAACCGTTTTGCTGCATCCTGCTCGACTATACCCGCTGATTGCAACAAGAATACGAAAGGACCGGAACTGCCATCCATAATAGGCACTTCACCGGCACTCAGATCGACATAGGCATTATCAATACCCAGACCCGCCATAGCTGACAGCAGGTGTTCAACGGTGGCTACGGTAATACCATTTTCACCCAGAGTCGTGGATAAATTGGTATCGACCACGCTTTCTGCTGTGGCTTTAATATCGACAGGGGAATCCAGATCAACACGACGGAACACAACGCCTGTATCAGGTGCCGCAGGACGCAATGTAAGGTATACCTTATTTCCCGTATGTAAACCGACCCCAGTAGCCCGAATTACATTTTTTAGTGTGCGTTGACGAATCAATTCTATATTTTCCTATATCAAAGTAAGGTTTTAGCGCAAAACATCGCAATTATACATGTAAAAAAAGTCAATTAAATGGTTTAACGCCCTAATTGCTAACAATTATAGCTTATAAGTCTGACTTATTACTTGACTCATTGCACAAAAGCCAGCCAGGACACAGACACTCATCGCCAATATTAATCCGCCTGTCGCCTCAGGAATGCCGGGATGTCCATCATGTCATCATCAAAAGCATCGCTGCTTGCATATTTATCTCCGGCGGCTTTTTTTCGAAGTACCGTAGGCTTATCCAGTGAACCGAAATCCACATCGCCATTACGCGTCTTTTGTACTGATTTCATCTGCGACTTGGTCTGCTCATTAGTCAACGCATTACCCAGGCCAGTAGCGACAACGGTCACCCGTAATTCGTCCTGCAGGGATTCATCAATGGCGGTACCCATAACCACAACGGCTTCTTCTGAAGCGAAACCACTGATAATAGCACCTATATCCTCAAATTCACCCAGAGTTAAATTGGTTCCGGTGACATTCACCAGAATACCCCGGGCTCCGGCGATATTAACATCTTCCAGTAAAGGACTGGCTACCGCTGATTCCGCCGCTTCTCGGGCACGGTCTTCTCCACCTGAGATGCCTGAGCCCATCATACCCATACCATTTTGACACATAACCGTACGGACATCGGCAAAGTCGACGTTTATGACTCCTGGATGGGTAATCAGTTCAGTAATACCCTGTACTGCATTGTGCAGAACATCATTAGCACCTCGGAAGGCATTCATCAAATCAAATTCCCGACCGTATACGCTGATCAACTTGTCATTGGGTATGGTAATCAGGGAATCCACATGCTGACTCAGGTCATGAATACCATTCATCGCCACTTTCATGCGATTAGCACCTTCGAATACAAAGGGCTTGGTCACCACACCTACCGTCAGAATTCCCATATCACGAGCAATCTGCGCCACCACAGGTGCCGCACCTGTACCTGTACCACCTCCCATACCCGCTGTAATGAACACCATATCAGAACCGTGAATGGCCTCCTGGATGCGCTCTCGATCTTCCAGCGCCGCCTGACGACCAATTTCCGGATTGGCCCCGGCACCCAGGCCCTTGGTGATATTGCCACCGATTTGCAGGGACATAGTTCCGGAAATTTTTGTTAATGCCTGGGCATCGGTGTTGGCACAGAGAAAATCAACACCATCGATACCACTGGCTACCATATGCTGTACGGCATTTCCGCCACCGCCACCGACGCCGATGACTTTGATAACAGCATCCTGAGCAACAGAATCCATTAATTCAAACATTGGCTATCTCCTCATTTTGATATTTGTATGCGGACACATTTGTCATCTCACAAATGCTCCGGTGTGTTTGTTTAAATTTGTTTTCCCATGCCGCGACGTCACCGGCAGACATGGCCATTTTTCCAGGCATTAAAAATTGCCCTGGAACCAGTTTTTCATGCGTTCCCATATACCTTTAATACCTCCGTCTGCAGAGAAATAATGAGTCCCGGGATGTTGGTGCTGTTCTCCGAATAACAACAGCCCG
The DNA here is from genome assembly GCA_048550535.1 of Gammaproteobacteria bacterium. Lineage (GTDB taxonomy): Bacteria > Pseudomonadota > Gammaproteobacteria > SZUA-229 > SZUA-229 > CBDULX01. The sequence continues at coordinate 8,608 of JBLYYN010000145.1, read as the reverse complement.
ACCCCGGTTGCGTAAATTGGATTGCTCACCACGTCAGACAATCCACTAACAAACTGCGGCATCCCAAGTCGGACCGGCATATGGAAAATTTCTTCCGCCAGGTCCACCACACCTTCCATTTTCGAGCTACCACCCGTGAGCACCACTCCGGCCGCTATCATGTCTTCAAAACCATGTTTCCTGAGCTCGGCATAGACCAGTCCCAATAATTCGTCATAACGGGGTTCCACCACCTCGGCCAGGGTCTGGCGCGATAATTTTCGAGGCGGACGGTCCCCCACACTGGGTACTTCGATGGTTTCTTCCGGATTGGCCAGCTGCCTTAATGCGCAGGCATATTTAATTTTAATATCGTCGGCATACTGTGTAGGTGTACGTAAAGCCACCGCAATGTCATTGGTCACCTGATCACCGGCGATAGGTATTACTGCGGTGTGACGTATAGCCCCCTCGGAGAACACAGCTATATCAGTGGTGCCACCACCAATATCTACCAGGCAAACACCCAGCTCTTTTTCATCTTCGGTGAGTACCGAGTAACTGGAAGCCAGCTGCTCGAGAATAATATCGTCCACCTCCAGGCCACAACGGCGCACACATTTAATAATATTCTGTGCCGCGCCAACGGCACCGGTCACCAGATGCACCTTGGCTTCCAGTCGCACACCGGACATACCTATCGGCTCGCGAATGCCTTCCTGATCATCAACAATAAATTCCTGGGGCAGGATATGTAGAATGCGCTGGTCTGCTGGTATTGCCACCGCCCTGGCAGCATCGATGACTCTATCCAGATCAGAATCACTCACTTCTCTGTCCTTGATCGCGACTATGCCGTGTGAATTGATACTTTTTATATGGCTGCCAGCAATGCCTGCATATACTGCGTTAATCTGGCAACCGGCCATTAATTCCGCTTCCTCTATTGCTCGCTGTATGGACTGCACCGTGGACTCGATATTCACCACCACGCCTTTTTTCATACCCCTGGAAGGATGTGAGCCTAAACCAATAATCTCAATCTCACCGCTGGTGGTGATTTCCCCAACAATAGCCACCACCTTGGATGTGCCTATATCCAGACCCACGATCAAATTTTTGTCAGTTTTCTTGTTCATTGAGTTTTAAACTCCCCGGCCCTGTTTATCCTGTTTCCAGGAGACGGCAAAGCCGTTGGTGTATCGCATATCAACATGGCGAATCTGTTTCACCTGTTTTATCAACTGTTTCTGGTAAGCACTGGAAAACCTTTGTATCCGCTCATGCCTCATCTTTCTACCCAAACGCAGCTCCAGCCCCGACTCCATAGTCACGCTCCAGGATCGGCGCTCATCCTGCTCCAGTTTCCTTATGCGTAGAGCCGACTCCGCCAGCCATGCCTGCAATCGCCCCAGCTCCCTGAACATGACTTCATGCTGCCCCTGTGGCCCACTGATTTTTGGTAACGACATCGACCTATCCAGTATTTCCGGCTTAAATAAAACAGCCCGCGAACTCAATAGCTGGTCAACCCCCCAGTAAGCCACCGGCTGCTTTTCAATCACTCGCAACTGCAAACTGTCCGGCCACTGCCGTCGAATAGACACATCTTCCACCCAGGGCAGAATCATCAAGTGATTTCTCAATCGCTTAAGATCCACCGTAAAAAAACCACCACTCACATAGGGCATAGCCTTCAGCTTAAGCTGTTCATGGGACAGATATTTAAACTCACCCTCGATATACACGTTCTCGATAGGCAGTACATCAAGCTCTTTCAGTGTGTTCTGCAACAACTGCCAGCCACCGACTAGCAAACCCAGCACCATCAGTTTGCGCCACAGGCCACTGGCCAGCAGTTTGCTTATGCGCAGTTTCCATGTGGACTTGCGTTGCCGTTTGTTACCTTTGACAGCCTGGGAAGTCTTTGCCATCAGTTCATGGTTCCTTTAAGTATTTCCACCACCAGTTGCTGAAAGCTCATGCCCGCCTGTTTTGCCGCCATAGGCACCAGACTATGGTCAGTCATACCTGGCACCGTGTTCACCTCAATCAACCAGGGACTGGCAAACTCATCCAGCATAAAGTCAACCCGGCCCCAGCCTTTGCCCTGCAAGCTAGTAAATGCTTTCATCACCAGTTCACCCATTTGCTGCTCAACCTCGGCTTGTAGCCCACAGGGGCAGTGATACTGGGTATCCTCGTCCTGGTATTTGGCCTGATAGTCATAAAAATCCCGTGCGGTTTGAAGACGTATCATTGGTAGTACCCGCTGGGCAATTACCGCAGCCGTGTATTCGTTTCCCTGAATAAACTTTTCTGCCATCACCGGAGAGCCAAAGCCAGCAGCCTTTTCCCATGCCGCTACCATCTCCTGAGCTTCAACTACCTTGCTCATGCCAATACTGGAGCCTTCCAGAGAAGGCTTCACCATCAGTGGCAAACCCAGGTCTTCGACGGCCTGCAGACAATCTTGTTCGGACTCCAGCAGTCGATATTCCGGTGTTGGCAAACCTATACCCTGCCACAGTTGTTTGGTGAGTAACTTGTCCATTGCCAGTGCGGAACCGAGTACGCCAGTTCCAGTATAGGGAATCTGTAATATGTCCAGCATGCCCTGGATTTCTCCATCCTCACCGCCGCGACCGTGCAAAATATTAAAAACCCGGTCATAGCCACCCTCGGTTAGCACCTGACACAGCTGCCGATCCGCGTCTATACCATGGGCATCCACACCCTGATTCTTCAGCGCAGCCAGCACCGCCTGGCCACTATTCAAAGACACCTCCCTTTCAGCAGACCAGCCCCCCATTACCACGGCCACTTTGCCAAAGCTTTTCATGACACAGTCTCCCCGACGACTCTTACTTCCGTATGCAGTTCAATACCCGATTGCTGCTTTACCTGTGCCTGTACATACTTAATCAGGGCTTCCACATCCTCGGCTCGAGCATCACCGGTGTTAATAATGAAATTGGCATGTTTGGGGGATACTTCTGCAGCCCCTATGCGGTGACCTTTCAAGCCCGCCTGTTCTATCAGTTTTGCGGCATAATTATCCTGAGGATTACGGAACACCGAACCGCAGCTGGGTAATCCCGTGGGTTGGGTTTCAGCGCGCTTATCCAGCAGTTGACGCACCTGTCTCGCAGCCTGTTCACCGTCCCCTGCCTGAAATTGAAATACGGCGGACACAAACCATTCCTGCTCATGGCCAATTACGGTTCTATATCCAATGTCATAATCTTTCGCAGACCGCTGATGTAACCGGCCCTGTCGGTCCATGGTCATCACCGATTCGACACAACGCCAGGTTTCTCCGCCGAAGGCGCCGGCGTTCATCGCCAGCGCCCCTCCTACCAGCCCCGGAATACCTGCACAAAATTCACCACCCAGTAAATTATTCTTGCTGCAGAAACGTGCCAGCTTGGCGCAGGTAGCACCTGCACCCACTTCCAGCCGGCAATCATCCAGCAATTGAATTTCAGACAAACTGCCCTTGAGTGCAATCACCGTGCCGCGAATACCCCCATCACGCACCAGCAAGTTACTGCCCAGACCCAGCCAGAATACCGGCTCATCTAGCGGCATGGATTTCAGTAATTGCGCAAGATCCTCCCTGTCGGCGGGGGTATAGAATCGATCCGCCGGCCCCCCTACACGCCAGGTGGTGTGTTTCGACATGGGTTCATTCAGTTTCATCACACCCCGTAAATCGATGTCCTTGAGCGCCGCCATCATGGGCTCACCTCCACCAGTTTTTCTGCCAGCTCGGATGCCAGCCGACCAATACTGCCGGCACCCAGGGTCAGCAGGACATCGCCGTCTTGCAGAATGTCGATCACTGCAGTCGGGATATCTTCAATATTTTCAACAAACACAGGGTTAACCCGTCCCCGGGCTCGAATGGCGGCACACAGTGCCCGACCATCTGCACCCACTATCGGTTCTTCACCTGCTGCATAGACTTCGGTGACCAGCAATACATCGATATCCGCCAGCACCCGTGCAAAGTCCTCGAACAGGTCCCGGGTTCGGGTGTATCGATGAGGCTGAAAGGCCACCACCAGTCTGCGTTCGGGCCAACCGGTACGACAGGCCTCCACTGTGGCGGCAATCTCAGTGGGATGATGACCATAATCATCCACTAGCAATACGCTGCCTCTGGCTGTTTTCACTTGCCCATACTGCTGCATACGGCGACCTATACCCTGGAATCCGGTCAGTCCCGTCTGGATCGCCTTGGCATCCACGCCCAGCAGATGTGCCACGGTAATCGCCGCCAGTGCATTTAACACATTGTGACGTCCTGGCAGATTAAGCAGCACTTCGATGGGTGATTCATAATCCGGCAGACTCACTTCAAACGCGCACTGCATACCATCGCAATGGATGTTGCAGGCCTTAACATCGGCATCATGTTCGATACCATAGGTGAGCACCGGACGAGATACCTGCGGCAACAAAGAGCGCACTTCGTCATCATCCAGGCACAGTACCGCATGTCCGTAGAAGGGCAGATGATGCAGGAAATCCACATAAGCCTGGCGATAACGCTCAAAATCACCATCATAGGTTTCCAGGTGATCGGCATCGATATTGGTCACCACAGAAACCATAGGCTGTAATAACAGGAAGGAAGCATCACTCTCGTCGGCTTCGGCCACCAGATATCGACCGCTGCCCAGCTTGGCATTGGTGGCGGCACTGTTCAGTTTGCCACCGATAACAAAGGTGGGATCCAGCTGACCCTCGGTGAGCAGGCTGGCCACCAGGCTCGTAGTCGTGGTTTTTCCGTGGGTACCGGCAATGGCAATGCCGTAACGGAAACGCATAATTTCAGCCAGCATTTCAGCCCGACGAATTACCGGGATACGTTTTTCACGCGCCGCCAGCACTTCGACATTATCACCTGGCACAGCCGTGGAAATAACCACCACTTCCACATCACATATATTGTCGGCATCGTGCCCCTTATAAATACGAGCCCCCTGAGTCTGTAAGCGTTCGATTGCGGCATTTGAGCCCAGGTCCGAACCACTCACCTGATAACCCAGGTTAAGCAATACTTCGGCAATGCCACTCATGCCGGCCCCGCCTATGCCCACGAAATGGACCCGACTGATCTTCCGCATAGGATGGGTTTCGATCAGCATGCGCCCCCCCCTGCCAATAGACACTGTTCGGTTACCAGATTGGTAGACTCCGGCATGCCAAGACTGCGGGCTTTCTGCGCCATAATCTTTGCCTGCTCGCGAGTAAAGCCTTTCAGGGTGTCTGCCAGCTTGTCCACGGCCATCTCTTTCTCGGGTAGCAGGATAGCGCCATCGACATCCGATAAATATCTGGCATTAGCGGTTTGATGATCGTCCACCGCATAGGGATAAGGCACCAGAATGGAAGCCACACCTGCCGCGGATAACTCTGCAACGGTCATAGCACCGGATCGGCAAATAACCAGATCGGCCCAGTCATAAGCTTCGGCCATATCATCGATATAGGCATCCACCCGTGCCTCAACACCTGCACGGTGATAATTTTCAATGGCCTGCTCAATATTTTTCGGGCCTGCCTGATGGCGCACTTGTGGACGTTGCGTCTTATCCAGACTAGCCAGGGCCTGCGGAATCACCTCATTGAATCGAGCCGCCCCCAGACTGCCACCAAATACCAGCAATCGTAGAGCATCGCTGCGCCGATCAAACCGGCTATCCGGGGATTCGATGGCGGTAATGGACTTGCGAACCGGATTACCAACATGCATCGAACGCTGGCCGAAACTGTCGGGGAACGCCGCCATTACCTGGCCAGACATTTTTGCCAGCAGACGATTGGTTAAACCGGGAATCGCATTCTGCTCATGGATCAATAAGGGTTTTCTTAACAGCCAGGCCACCAGGCCGCCTGGCCCCGACACAAAGCCACCCATGCCTAATACAGTACAGGGATTACGCTTCAGCATGATACGCATAGCCTGGGCACAGGCCAGTAGCAAATTGAATGGTGCCATCATCAACTGCATGACACCCTTGCCTCGCAAACCGTTCACACCCATCCACTCCATGGGGATACCCGCTTCCGGCACCAGCCGTGCTTCAATACCTTTTCGAGTACCCAGCCACACCACTGCAACTCCCCTAGCCCGTAGTTCGTCTGCCACTGCCAGCGCCGGGTATACATGACCACCGGTACCACCCGCCATAATCATTACCGGTTTTTTTTCACACCCGCTCATGCCGCTTCCTCGAATGTTTCTCGCATGGTCGCCGGCCTGCGCTCCGATCGCTTACCCGGTTTTGCTGTTGTACGCTTACGACTCACCGCCTGTGACGAATTGCACTCATAATAAATACGCAATAACAGCCCTACAGCGGCACAACACACAATCAGACTACTGCCGCCATAACTCATGAACGGCAGGGTCAAGCCCTTCGTCGGTAACACCCCCATATTCACACCAATATTAATGAGTGCCTGCAAACCCAGCCAAATACCTATGCCGTAAGCCAGGAATGCTGAGAACAGGTGACCGTTCACTTCCGCACGCCGGGCAATCATGAAACTGCGCAACACCAGCGCACCAAATAAGGCGATCACCACAATCACGCCTAACAGACCCAGCTCTTCAGCCATGACGGCAAACACAAAATCGGTATGAGCCTCAGGAAGATAAAACAGTTTTTGCACACTGCTGCCCAGACCGCTGCCGGTCCAGCCTCCGGAACCAATGGCGATTAATGACTGGGTCAACTGGAAGCCACTATCAAAGGGATCAGCCCAGGGATTAATAAATGTAGTAAGTCGCTGCAAGCGGTAACTGGAGCTCAACACCAGTACCGCTGCCGCAGCACTGAACAACGTAATGATGGTAACAAACTGAAGTAATTTGACACCACCGAGGAACATCATGCCCATCACGGTGGCCATAATCACCACCGATGCACCAAAATCAGGTTCCAGCAATAACAGCAAACAGACCAGCCCCACCATAATCATGGGTTTTAAAAACCCCCATAAACTGGACCTTACTGCTTCTCCATGCCTGACCAGATAACCTGCCACGTAAATCAACATGAACAACTTCACCAGTTCCGACACCTGAAGATTGAAGATGCCCAGAGGTATCCAGCGAGTCGAACCGTTTACTGTTTTTCCTATAACCGGCACTAACACCAGCAGCAACAGGATGAAAGCAACACCCAGTAAGGCCATACCGGATTTTTCCCAATACACCAGCCTGACCTTCAACATAAACAGAATGGCCAATATGCCTAAAACGGCTGCAATACCCTGGCGTTGCAGATAATAAAACGGTGCCTGCAACTGTCGGTCTGCTACGGTTATCGATGATGATGCCACCATCACCAGACCCAGGGATAACAAGGCGATCACTATACCCAGCAATACTGGATCTATACCGTCCATGAAACTGCTCTTGCTGTCCTGAAACCGGTCTGGCGCAATGGCTATTCCGAGACTCATATCAAGGCCTCCACCGCTGCCACAAACATGTCACCTCTGTGTTCGAAGCCATTGAACATATCGAAACTGGCACAGGCTGGTGACAGCAGTACATAATCACCTGCCACGGCCAGATCGGCTGCCATTTGCACTGCGCTATCCATTGAGCTCGCATGGTGAACCGCAACCACAGACTTAAGTGCCTGTTCAATTAGTCCTGCATCCCTGCCAATCAAGACCAGCTGTTTTACTTTTGCAGACACCGCGGATTTCAACACTGAAAAATCGGCACCTTTGGCCAGACCACCGGCAATCAGAATCAGATTCCTTTTGTCGGTTAAACCATCAATCGCTGCCAGGGTAGCTCCGACATTGGTGCCCTTGGAATCGTTGTACCAGTTGACACCATTAATACGCCCAACCCACTGGGTCCTGTGCGGCAATCCAGTAAAGGCCTCAATGGCCCTGAGCATTGCCGGCATAGGAATATTAGCCGCATCACCCATAGCAAGCGCCGCCAGCACATTGGCGGTGTTATGACGACCACCGAGTTTCAGCACTGTTTCTTTTATCAGCTTTTCAGCACCGCGACATAACCAGATTTCACCATCCTGCTTACATAAGCCGAAATCCCCCGCCTGCGGTTGATCCAGGGTAAAACCGATAACATTTTTCAAATTGGCCACAAGCTGCATCACACGCTCATCATCGCGATTCACCACCGCAAGTTCGGCAGCCATGAAAATACGGGCCTTGGCCTTAGCGTAATCCTCAAAACCGGGATAACGATCCATATGATCGGCGCTCAGGTTCAGCACCGTGGCAACTACGGGCTTCAGGCTGTGTAAGGTTTCCAGCTGAAAACTGGATAATTCCAGCACATACAGTGCAACCTCATGGTCCAGTAAATCCAGCACGGGCACACCGATATTTCCACCCACTGCAACCTTAATCGAGGCCTGCCTGGCCATCTCACCCACTAATGTGGTGACGGTACTTTTTCCATTAGAACCGGTAATCGCAATCACCGGCGCTTTCACCTCACGGGCAAACAGCTCGATGTCACCTACTACCTCTGTACCCTTGTGTATCGCATGCTGGATGGCCGGCTCGGTAAGTGCCACACCGGGACTCACGATCAATTGACTGGCATTCTCAAACACTTGCC
>JBLYYN010000144.1:0-24519 GCA_048550535.1 Gammaproteobacteria bacterium | reverse complement strand
GAATGCCAACGGTTCACCACTGGCGACCTTCGATTTCACTGTGAATGATACGGGTACCGGTGTTGTTACTGCACAAATGGATATTGATGTTACCGCGGTGAACAATGCACCAGCTACCATCGGCATCGTCGATGTCACTGTAAACGAAGATTCAACAGCAACCAGTATCGATCTAAATGCCGCATTTGATGACCCCGATAATCTGGATTCAGAATTAACCTACTCGATTACGGGTAATACCAATATAGGCTTGTTTTCCTCGGCCGCGGTGAATGCTGCAACGGGTGAACTGGTCCTTAATTACGCGGCTGATATGAATGGTTCGTCGCAAATATCGATGCGTGCAACGGATCCAGCAGGCGCATTTGTGGACACCTTATTTACGGTCACGGTAACACCTGTAAACGATGCACCGATACTGGTCGCTAATACGGGTGCTACAGCCGTAGGTACAAATCCTACAGTTATTTCATCTGCCCAACTGAATACCAATGATGTCGATAACACAAATACCGAAATTGTTTACACGGTAACCACATTACCAACGAATGGTGAACTGCTGGTTAATGGTGTTGCAGTAACCAGCTTTACGCAAGACGATCTTGATAATAACAGGGTGAGTTACCAGGCCAACGGTGCCAGTGTTAGTGATCAGTTTGGATTCACAGTGTCCGATGGCGCTGGCGGTACAATCCTGGGCAATAGCTTTAACATTCTTGTGCAGTTAGCACCAACAGAGCCTACTGATCCGGTTGAACCTGAAGTGCCAACAGAGCCCGAAGAGCCTGATCCAGGCACAACGCCGACTGAACCCGTGGTTGAAGTTACACCTGTTAATCCTGAGGAACCCACTGATGACTATGGCAGTGGCTTTACGCCTATAGGAAACAATAACCCTGCTGAAACAGAGCCGGAACGAATACCTGAGGAAAACTTTGATGAGTTTGAAAACATCGATGTGCCACAGGTAAATAATGAGCTTACGGAGTACAAAATAGACTCTAATACGGAATATAGAGAAATCCAGGTGAAGTCGATTAAAGCCTTATTTACCGCAATGGACCAGATGAAAGATCAGATGGACGAGAAAGTTAAAGAAAATATGGCAAGCGTCGAATTTACTGCCGCTGCGGTTTCGAGTTCTGGTGTGGCACTAACGGCAGGTGCTGTTGCATGGGTACTGCGTAGCGGTGCCCTGATGACGAGCTTAATGGCTGTTATGCCTGTATGGAGAGGGTATGATCCACTGCCAATTCTAAATTATCGCGAAAACGAAGATGATGAAAACCTTACAGAAGACAAGATACCCACTTCACTTGAAGAATTAATTAAAATTAAAGCATTAAAGGATAAAATGAATAAAGAGAATCAACTTGATTCTCTGTTTGGTACTTCAGCAGAGGGAAGGGAAGGCACCAATGTTTAAGCTAAGCCCAGCTATTCGACTGAGTATTGGCCTGGTGATGTTCACACTCAGTGTGATACTGGTTGCAGACTTAATCGGCGTGGTACCTAAAAAAGATGCAATCGTGCTAGATGCACGTAAGAAAATATGTGAAGTATTAGCCGTTCAATTATCTATGGCTTTGTCGCAATCAGAGTTTAATCTTGTTAAGTCATCTCTTGAAGTATTTGTCGTTAGAAACGACGATGTAATTGCCGCATCCATGACTGAAGCCGAAGGCACGGCTGTTGCCGAATACGGAGACTTTAGCGACTATGTGGAGTTTAATAAGAATCTAGAACAGGCGAAGTCTACAGATGATATAGTTATTGTTCCAGTATTTTCCGGTACCGAAAGATGGGGGTCGGTAAATATTGAGTTCAAATCGATTTACTCAGACAGTATGTTTGCATTCTTAACTGATTCCATACTGGGTATATTGTTGTTTGTGGCTGTATCCTGTTTTATTGGCTATATGTTTATCCTTAGAAGGGCCCTGAGTGTGTTAGACCCGAAATCTGTCGTACCCGACAGGGTTAGATCGGCATTTAATGCGTTGTCAGAAGGCGTCTTAATTATTGATAAAAAAGAACAGATTATCATGGCTAACAATGCCTTTGCTAAGAAAATCAATCAAAACGCTAATGATTTACTGGGTGTTAAAGCTTCATCGCTTAAATGGAAGTATGCTAATAGAGAGCTGCGTAAAATACATGATAAAATGCCATGGGTGTACGCAATTCAAGAAGGTGTAATTAAAACCGACATGGTGCTTAATCTTACAGTACGTGGATCCGGAGTGAGATCTTTTTCAAGCAATAGTACACCCATTAAAGATGATAACGGTATTACTCAAGGAGCCCTGGTTACGATTAATGATATTACAGATATACAGGAAACCAACGTATTGTTGGAGAATGCGGTTAATGCAGTTAATTCCCTTAAAAAGGATGAAAATGAGGTCAGTAGTAAAAACGTTGAGGTCGAAGTAAACCAGTGAATGTCGAGTCGATGATTTATCTAAATAAAAGAAAATTTAACTGATTATATTAAGCTATGCTTCGGTGTATATTTTTATAAATATTTTATATCTAATTGTGATAATATTTCATAAAATTTATAATAACTAACCTACTGTTTTTATATATGTATTTTATTCATAAAGCATCTAAATTTTCTGCCAATGTTCTGTTAACCACGATCCTTCTATTGTGCGCAAAATCCGCAATATCTGCATCAGAGACGCCATTGCAAATTTACCAATTTGCAGTTAACAATGACCCCACCCTGGGTGCTGCTAATTCAGTGTACCAGGCCAGTATCGAGAATACTGAGCAAGTCAGGGGTGGCTTATACCCAGAAATCAACTTAATCGCTGATATAGCGCGCAATCGTGAGGATGTTGAAACCAATGGTGTTGGTACTTCCGGCTTAACCTACTTCGATAGTAACATGGTACAATTACGTATAACACAAGCACTGTATCGTAAAGATATATTCTCAAAAATTGACATTGCAGATGCCGAGAGTCAAGTTGCAGAAAGCGAACATAAGCTGGCACAACAAAACTTGATTATGCGTGTTGTAGCAGCATATTTTGATGTTTTATCTGGACAGGATGATCTGGCATTCTCCAATGCTGAAAAACAGGCAATATACAGGCAGCAACAAAATATAAAGCGAAGATACGATGTCGGAAAAAGCACATTAACGGATTTACAGGAAGCCCGGGCTTCATATGCTCTATCAGAAGCACAACTCATCACTGCACAAGATAATAATATAGATTCACTTGAAGGCTTGTCACAATTGACTGGCAAGAAACATTTAAAAGTAGCCAGACTATCACCCACATTTTTTCCTGATAAACTAGAACGATCAAGTCTGAAATATTGGGTCAGTCTAGCTGAAAAAAATAATCCACAGCTACTGGCTGCACGACATTCTATACAAGCTCTCAAACACGAAATAGAACTGCAGAGTGCAGGACACTATCCCAAACTGGAATTGGTAGCAAAGTATCGTGAAGAAGATACTGGAGGACGCTTCGGTGATAGTTTTACTGATGATAAATCAATAGGGCTTGAACTGGTTATCCCCATTTACAAAGGGGGGCAAATTAACTCTAAAGTTCGTACTGCAAATCTTAAACATAACGAAGCCATGCATAGCCTGATAAAAACACACCGTGCTGTACTACGTGAAATACGCAAATCACATCGCACAGTCAAAACATCATTAAACCGTATCAAAGCACTGAAACGTGCAGTTGTGTCTGCCGAAACAGCACTAACTATGATTAAAAAAGGCTATGAAGTGGGCACTAGAACCAATGCAGACGTACTGGATGCACAACGCGAAGTATTTATGGCACAACGTGATTATTTAGCTGACAAATATAATTATATAATGAATTATTTACAGTTGAAGAATCTTACAGGTACATTAACTCAAGACGACCTGGTAATTATTAACAAGTGGTTTGGGTGATTGTATTGAAAGAGTAAATATTTCTGTTTAACAGCAATAGTTAAATATGAGCAGTTAAATTTTCTTTTTTTAGATAAGTCCAGAAATGATTTGTATGAGTCTTGATTTAATACGACGATTGTGCAACCTATCTTAATATGAGCTGACAGTTGCTTAGTTCCGAAATTAGCCAGAAGCGGACTGATCAAAAATTTAAAACTTTGCCACAGAGGCACAAAGGGCACAGAGTTTTTATAAGTATGCCCTATTACAAGCACGACAGCTTTCTCTGTGCACTCTGTGCCTCTGCGGCAAATCTTTGTTGATTTTACGGCCGGTTCAGGGTGGTTAGAGACATCTAATGCCATAGGCGTATTGTCAGATCAAGTCCAAATCTATTTAGCAATGTGTCAGATCAGGTTTGAGTAACTACAAATGATTGTTAATAGACCTGTATCAACTCATCAACAATATCCTGCTGAATAGTGTGGATACCCGCCAGTTTATCCTGAATGATGTCCTCAATCTGTTTTTGAATACTCGATAAAATTAAATCATCTTTCATGCAAAGTTTCAGATCCACCACTTTCGGTTGATGGACAGGGCTGCCAATCTGGCTGACTAAATAGCAATAGCATTCGCTGACCCCCACCACTTCATTAACGATTGCACTGGCGATGGTTTGTGCCAGTATATTATACAGTTTACCGACATGGGTCACTGGGTTCTTACCGGCGGCGGCTTCCATATTCATCGGGCGGTAGGGTGATATCAGGCCATTGACTCGATTACCGCGACCGACTTCACCATCATCACCGGATTCAGCAGAGGTCCCGGTTACGGTTAAATACAGGCTTTGTGTGGCAATATCATCGGCACTATTAACGACTACGGTAATTGGCATAGTTGATTTTTGTTTAGCAGTCGTTTTAGCCAGTTCTGCCAACTGTGATTTTTTATATTGATAATCATTGATATTAGAAATATATCGATCAATGAAAGCACAGGCGATGGTTAAGTCGATCGTGTTGTCTCGTCGAACACCCATAATTTTTATATCTTCACCATATTCCGGGTGTTGTGATTTGATAAGCGTTGAATTCAGTTGATGTTCGACTTCCAGTACCACTTGTTCCAGTTCACTCAAGGGCGCATAGCCTACGCCACAGGAAGTATCATTCGCCAGCGCAATGCCGGTCTGTTGCTGGCGCAGATAAAGATCCACCAAATCGCTGGAACCCGGCCTGATTAAACAATGAATTTTTATGTGATGATCTATATCGATCGCATGGAAGTGTGTGCTAAACCAGTTACGGCAGCTTGTTTCCACCAGTGCCTCAAGTGGTACTTTGACACCTTTGTATTCACAGGTGGCGCGCCCAGCCATAAAAATTTCCATAGGCGCGAGTATTTTTCCACCACCCAAAGCAGGTTGTGATATCCCTCCCCATAACAGCACCTTGTCCACATTGTGATGTAAGATCAAGCCAAAGTTTTCCAGATAAAAGTGACATAGAGCACGACTCAATTCTTCAGCCAGTGCATCACAGATAGTATCTGGGTGACCTATGCCTTTACGTTCGACAATTTCGATGGGCTGGTCTTTAAAAATTGATGTTGTTGTGGATAGGGTTATTTGAGTCATAATGCGTCCTTTACCCAGGCTGTTTTAAATATTCAGTGGGTGGTGCTAACCAGCCCAGCATAACAATAGCAATCATAATGACTGAGTAGATGATCGAAACAATAATACTCTGTTTAATATTGAAGTGACTCTGTTGTTTTTGTAACAGACCTGAACCTCCAAAGTGGAGCATTAAAAATCCCAGTAGATTGCTCAGCCAGTAACCAAATACAAAAGCGGGGACAAACAATTGTTCATGAATCAATGAAAATGGCCATGAAAATAGATAAGCCAATGGCACATTAATAATCAGATCATTCCACCAGGACAGAGGCGATAGAATAAACCCCACTGTCACCAGTACGAGATTCGAAAATTGGCGTGTTTTCACGTCTGCTTACACATTAACAGGTGCATAATTTAATGCACCAGATGACTGTAATCCGGGTATTCGCCATCAACCAATGGCACGAAGGCGACACCCAGTACATTTTTAGTTTCTAATTCACCCTGGCTATTTTTTTCTATCAGCATCAGTTCCTGGTGAAAGTCAGGCATGCCCACGGGGATAACCATATTGCCACCGGGTTTAAGCTGATCGATTAAAGGCTCGGGCACGTGTGTTGCGGCGGCAGTGACAATAATACCATCATAGGGCGCATGTTCTGGCCATCCCTGATAACCATTGCCGATGCGAGTTTGTATATTTTTATAGTTAAGTTTACGAAAACGTGTCTGTGCCTGTTTGCCAAGTTCGCTGATCAGTTCTACGGTGAACACGTTTGCACAGAGCAGGGAGAGAACAGCTGTTTGATAACCTGATCCTGTGCCGATCTCAAGGACTTTATGATCGGGTTTAAGGGCCAGTAAATCAGACATCAATGCTACTATATAAGGTTGCGATATGGTTTGTCCATAGCCAATAGGTAAGGGTCCGTTGTCGAATGCATAGGGATGCAAATGCTCAGGAATAAATTGCTCGCGGGGAACTTTTGCCATTGCCGCCATGACCCTGTCATCGAGTTTGTTTTTTCCAATATAGCTTCGCGTATAATAAACTTCGCTTTCGATATCTTTGATTAACTGTTGTATGGCTTTTTTCATTACAAAATACCCGCCGTGGTTCAGGTGCCTTCCTGCCAGGATGACAGATAAGTGACCTGTTGTTCAGTGAGAGCATCTATTTTTATGTTCATAGCCGCCAGTTTCAGTCGCGCCACTTCCTGATCGATAGCATCAGGCACCTTATGAACGGTATTATCTAAAGGACCCTGGCTGGCAAGATAAACAGCGCAAAGCAACTGATTGGCAAAACTCATATCCATAACCGCCGAGGGATGACCTTCAGCGGCAGCCAGGTTAACCAGTCGCCCCTCTGCCAACAGGCAGAGTCGTCGTCCGTCAGCAAGTGTGTATTCATCCACCGATGGCCGAGGCCGCTGTTGCTTGACGCTCATTTTTTCTAATGCCGGGATATTGATCTCAACATTAAAATGTCCGGAGTTCGCGAGTATGCAACCATCCTTCATGACTTCCAGGTGCGCTTTATCCACCACGTGTTTATCCCCGGTTGCCGTCACCATGAAATCAGCAATTCGCGCTGCTTCCAGGGTTGGCATTACCTGATAACCATCCATAGTGGCTTCCAGAGCCCTTAGTGGATCGACTTCTGTGATTATAACTTTAGCACCATGGCCTTTCGCACGCATGGCGATACCTCGGCCACACCAGCCGTAACCGACGACACAAAAGGTTTTTCCGGCCAGTAATATGTTGGTGGCGCGAATAATACCGTCCAGTGTGCTTTGCCCCGTGCCATAACGGTTATCGAACAGGTGTTTGGTCATGGCATCATTCACCGCAATTACCGGAAATTGCAATGCGCCTTCATTGGACATAGCGCGCAAGCGGATGACGCCTGTCGTGGTTTCTTCAGTACCACCTAACATATTGCGGAGCAAGGCGTGACGTGACTTGTGGATTTCAGTCACCAGGTCAGCGCCATCATCCATGGTTATCACGGGCTGGTGATCTAATGCGGCATTAATGTGCTGGTAATACTGTTCAGTTGACTCGCCGCGAATAGCATAGACAGGAATATTAAAATGATTGACCAGAGCCGCAGCCACATCATCTTGAGTACTGAGTGGATTGCTGGCACATAAGACTAACTCAGCGCCTGCGGCCTGTAATGTCCTGGCCAGATTGGCCGTTTCTGTGGTGATATGCAGGCAGCCACTTATGTGAATGCCTTTAAGCGGTTGTTGATCTTTAAACCGGGCCTCGAGTGTTTGTAAAACAGGCATGTCTTTCCAGGCCCATTGAATGCGTTTCAAACCATTGGCCGCAAGATCAATGTCTTTGATATCAGATTCACAATTCTGTTGCATAGCTGGTTCCTTAATTTTTTGTCAATTCCTGTTGCTATTTTTTCCCATCAGTGTTTTTTCTGATTACAGTTGTTTCTGGATAAACTACTGAATTCATTGGAGAAAAATTTCTTAGGCCCATTTTACGTTTGAAATCGGTAATGCTGCCATCAGGATTGACAGAAGCCTGGCGTTGGTCAGGTTCAGCGACCAGTTGCTGACCTTCTGCTGTTATTGCGACATAACCGGGAAAGATCATAGCGCCCAGGCTGATAGCTTCAGCGCTGGGAATAATCACCAGTCGTCCACCCCGTAACACGGCAGCAGCGGAGTTTGATACCCCAAGATCTATGCCAATAATTGCCATGATGCCACCTCATAAAGAGTTGACGAACAAATATAATTAACAGTAAAGACTTATATCCAATGTGAGTAAATAATCCAAATTTACACTCACCATTTACAATATATTACTGATATTAGAGAGTTATACTGATATGTATCAATGAAGTAAATGTCTCAATATGTCTTATTTAAATTTGTCAAAATGTAAGAATATCTATGAGTATAAATGATTTAATGTAAACTAAATGTTAACAATGTTATCTATTATTAAGGAGTTACCTCTGTGAAACAGCCTTTAGATATCGTATTTCGTGATATGCCTCCTTCTGAATTTGTTGAAGCAAAAATCAGAGAGAAAGTAGCTATGCTGGATAAATTCTATGACCGCGTCATGAGCTGTCGAGTGGTGGTTGAAATGCCCCATGGCCATCATAACAAGGGTAAATTGTTTCATGTGACGGTTGACCTTACCGTACCCGACGGTGAATTGGTGGTGAATCGCTCACCCAAGGATCACCATGCCCATGAAGATGTTTATGTGGCTATACGTGATGCATTTGACGCAGCAAAACGACAGTTACAGGAATATGCCCGGAAACGCAGGGGGGATGTGAAAAAACATACATCGCCGGACCATGGTCGTATCAGTGATTTGGTGTCCTATGAAGAATATGGCCGAATTCAGACTTCAGATGGACGTGATGTTTACTTTCATCGGAATAGCCTGGCAGAGGGTAACTATGATGCACTTGAAATTGGTGATGAAGTCAGGTTCGCCGTTGAGGAAGGAGATAATGGACCGCAGGCAAGCACGGTCCATATCATAGGTAAACACCATATCGTGGATTAAGTCATACAAAATCTTTATACATAATTACAGACCTTACAAACCAGAATAAATAAAGGATCTGATAAATGACGAGTGATGTCTATAAAAGTAGGCTGAGTCTAGCCAGCGAGCGTTTATATCACAGCTGTGATTTATCTAAGCTGGATTTTGAATCGACCCTGGATATCGTACCTACTATTGAACATCTGGGTCAGGTCAGGGCAATGGACGCTCTTAAGTTTGGTATAGGAATGAAGCACGATGGATATAACCTTTATGTCTTAGGTTCTACCGGACTGGGTAAGCATACAACAGTCAAAAAGATACTGGATAAAGA
The DNA here is from genome assembly GCA_048550535.1 of Gammaproteobacteria bacterium. GTDB lineage: Bacteria > Pseudomonadota > Gammaproteobacteria > SZUA-229 > SZUA-229 > CBDULX01. The sequence continues at coordinate 15,102 of JBLYYN010000144.1, read as the reverse complement.
ATCAGAAAAATCATCAACACCGGGAGACTGGTGCTATGTAAATAATTTTGAACAGCATCATAATCCTCATTGCCTGAAATTACCCAGCGGTCGAGCCGGTCAACTAAAATCCCATATGGATAATTTGATCGATGATATATTGGCTGCTATACCTGCTGCGTTTGAAAGTGATGAATACCAGAATCGAAGTCAGTCTATATATGATGAATTTAAGGAGCGAGAAGAGAAAACCTTCCAGGAATTATCAGAAAAGGCCGATAAAAAGAATATAGTCATGTTACGTACACCAGGCGGATATACTCTTGGCCCGACCAAAAATGGTGAAATACTAACGCCGGAAAATTTTGATAAATTAACAGAGCAGGAACAGGATAAAATAAAGAATGATATTAATCATATTGAGGAAGAGTTAAAAAACATTATACACCTGTTACCCGTATGGCAAAAGGAAAGAAGAGATAAACTAAAACAGCTGAACCGTGAGTTTTCAAAACTCACGGTTGATCAATTTGTGGACTCGGTAAAATCCTCCTACCAGGACTTACCAGAAGTGATTAAATATATTAACACGGTACAAAAAGACATTATTAATAATGTTGATGTGTTCAGGAAGTACGGTGAAGAAATAAAGTCTGGAACAAACAACCATGATGCGATTAAACTGGCCTTAGCGATATACCAGGTTAATGTGCTGGTGGATAATTCAAATACTGAAGGTGCTCCCGTTATCTATGAAGATAATCCAACCTATCTAAACTTGTTGGGTCGGATTGAGCACATAGCACAATTAGGAACTTTGCTAACTAATTTTACATTAATTAAATCAGGTGCATTACACCGTGCAAATGGTGGATATCTGATTCTGGATATCCGCAAGCTTTTAATGTCTCCATTTGCCTGGGAAGGGCTTAAACGTGTATTACACAGTGGTGAGGTCAGGATAGAATCACTGGAGCAGATGCTAAGCCTGGCTAGCACTACATCCTTGCAACCTGAACCCATACCCATTGATATAAAGGTCATCCTGACAGGAAGTCGTTTAATTTACTATTTACTCAAAGAATATGATCCGGAGTTCGGGTTGCTGTTTAAGGTAGCTGCAGATTTTTCAGAAGACATCAGCTGGAATGATGAAAATACCGAACTATACGCTCAGCTTATAACCAGTTTACAAAAAGAAAACCAGTTATCTCACATAGAAAAAAAAGGAGTAGAACGAATTATTGAGCATTGTGCCAGGATGATCGATGATGGTGAAAAAATATCATTGCATATGGGTAATTTGCTCGATTTGTTACGAGAAAGTGACTATTGGGCAAAACAGGAAGGACATAAACAAATACTTGATAACGATGTACAAAAAGCAATTGATACACGCAATTACCGTGTAGATCAAATAAGAGAGCGTGTGCATGAGCAGGTATTAAGAGGTAATTACCTTCTGGATACCGAAGGAGAGAAAATTGCACAGGTAAATGGTTTAAGTATTTTTCAGATTGGGGATTATGCTTTTGGTCGACCTTCAAGAATTACTGCAACAGCACGTCTGGGTAGCGGCAAGGTTATTGATATTGAACGTGAAGTAGAACTTGGAGGAGCCATTCATTCAAAGGGAGTTTTGATTCTTTCTTCATATCTAGCCACTCATTACGCAAAAGATCAGCCATTAGCCTTATCAGCGACATTAGTATTTGAACAGTCTTATGGAATGGTAGATGGCGATAGTGCATCAGCTGCCGAACTATGTGCACTCATATCTGCATTGTCTGAAATACCAATAAAACAGAGTATTGCAATTACCGGCTCGGTAAACCAGCGTGGTGATATTCAAGCCATTGGTGGCGTCAATGAAAAAATAGAAGGTTTTTATGATATTTGTAATGCCAGGGGATTGACCGGAAATCAAGCAGTTATTATACCCGATTCAAATATCAAGCATCTTATGCTAAGGAAAGATATAAGAGATGCAGTAGATAAAAAACAATTTGCAATATATGCCGTTAATACTATCGATGAGGTTATTCAATTACTGACAGATAAAGAGGCCGGTGAGCCAGATTCAAAAGGTCAATATCCGAAAGATAGCGTGAACTGGTATGTTCAACAGCGACTGCAAAGACTGAAGAAATTGCATAAACAATATTCACAGTCTGATGGAGATAAGAACCATGCAGGTAAAAAGCAAACCTAAGCAAAACGTCTATCAAATTTTAATTCTGTTTGAATGCACGAATTATAGCCCATATTCCTTAGAATCTATCACCGAATTAGCCGCTAGCCTGGATGCTGTGATACATGGTCTGTATATAGAAGATCAGGATCTGTTGAATGCCGTTGAACTGCCATTTGTTCGAGAGATTGAATATCACACCGCGAATGTGCGTCAAACGAATAGACGCCAAATGCAACAGCAACTCCTTAAATATTCAGAAAAAATAAAGAATTTACTGCAGGCTCAGGCTGGATTATCCAGGGTAACGGCTACTTTTAGCTCAGTGAGTGGGCATCGTTTGTCTGCAATAGAGCAGCACATCAGTGGCGCACAGTTAGTATTGCTGCCGGCGTACGAGTCATTATTAAGTAAGAATCAAAATAGGCAGAATTTACATCGAAATTCAACTTCAGACTACATTGCTGTCGTGTATGATACAAGTCCTGCTTCAGAACGCTGTCTTAATACGGCAATATCAATAGCAAGGGTAACAGGCATTGAATTGTTAGTATTAAGCAATACCAGAGAAATAGTCCTGTTGCTGGATCAACAGGATGTCAAACATACATTGGTTAAAACTGATGTTAATCAAAGTGAATGGGTTTTCCCGGTATTAAAGCAATATGTACCTAAGCTCCTGGTTATTCCTGCCTCCAGTCAATTATTGCAACAGCAGCATTATTTACAGCAGCATATTAATCGTTTTAATTACGATGTTATGATTGTGCGATAAATATTTTAGTTTTTTCAATTTTAACTATTTTGATAGATCATAGTTTATTGATAATATGTCATAATTAGTGAAAAATTGATTCAAAAGGTAAAATATGGACTGTATTGAATATAAAAAAGGTTATAAGTATCAGTTAAAATCCGAATATCAGGTGGTTATTCCTATCAATCCTGAGAATAACATTAGTACTGATTTTATTGCTCTATCCACTGAAGGTAAGCTGACCATCTGTAATGGTTATGCCTGGGATGGACCCTCAGGCCCCACGCCCGATTTCATTAGCTTTATGCGTAGCTCCCTGATTCATGATGCTCTTTATCAGCTGATGCGAGAACAATTTCTTGATAAGGCCACACATAGAAAACTGGCGGATAGATTATTTTATCAACTTTGTCTGGACGATGGCATGAATCGCATGGTGGCATGGATAGCCTTTTGTCTGGTGAGAAAATTAGGTGATCCATCTGCGGACCCCGCCAACAGAAGAAAAATGAGACGAGCACCTATTTTCTGCACATTAAATAAATGGATACGTAGAACAGCAGAGTCAGAATAATCTATTTTTATTATATGGGATTTTTAGATATTGCTTGCTGTACAAATCTAATCTGAATAGGTCTCGATATAATATGACGATTGTGCTACCCGCTGACAGTTTCTTGGTTCCGCACAGCCATAAGCAGACTGATCAAAAATATAAAACTTTGTCACAGAGGGCACAGAGTTTTTATAAGTACGCCCTATTACAAGCACGACAGCTTTCTCTGTGCACTCTGTGACTCTGTGGCAAGGTTTTAAATATTTGTTAAATTTGATGTGTAATGACGTAATGGGATTTTTAGTTTTTTTTTCAGGCTCGTAAAATCAATACCATGATTACTGTCCAGTAATATTTTGGGATCCGTATTTCCTGCCAGCAAAATAGTATTACTTTTATCCACCGTTATAGCATACAAGTTATTGTTAAATGCGCTTCTGATTGCCTCCAGTGCCGGATAGTTATTTGGCTCCGTTCCTATGAGATTAATGTAGACCTGGCCCGTAGGACTTAACAAGTTCGGCAACTTATCCACAAACGGGCTGATATTAACGTTAATATCCTGGTCTTTACGTGTTAGAAAAAGGTCAATTAGAATCAGGTCATATTTTTTACTATTCGATTGCGTATTAATAAATTCTTCTGCGTTCTGATAATATATATTGAATCTATCATTTTCCCTACTGAGATTAAAGTATTCCTGACCGAGTCTGACTACTTCAGGTCTTAGATCAACAGCACTTAATTCTAGTTTATGATAATGATGCAAAAAAAATTTGGCAATGGAGCCGGCACCCAGACCCAGAATAAGCACTTTTTCTGGTGTCTGATAGCTCAAAGATGTCAACATGGCCTGGGTGTATTTGTGAATTAATATAATAGGGTTGTAGAGAAGCATACCGGTTTGCTGAGTTTTATTACCGAAATGCAAACTGCGCATACGATTGTAAAACTCAACTATTTCTATCGGACCATATTCATCCTTGCCGCTATAAATAAGCTTACCCCCATATTTTTTCACTACTTAAAGGGTTCTATAGCTTCCGCCCGGTTTTGGCTTGTCATCTTCGGTAAGGATTTTGAACGGAGTCGCGATAACGATGACGCCTACCATGGGGTGATCCATATAATGTGTTTCACGACTTCTCATTCGTCTATCGCCCTGGATCAGGTATGAATCAATTGTTTCATCAACCGTGCGATGTAACACCAGGTTGGTATTGAAATGCAGGTAGCGACTCATAATCAGGGTAACGGTTCCATCCACATAAGAATCATATAGGGGCTGCTCATTTTCAGCGGGGGCTTTTGCCTTTGGTACTTCAGTCAGATATTGTAATGGGTCGAGTAACTGTTCCTTGCTGTTAATTTCAAAAGGCAGAGCGATATCTTTATCCAGGCCAGGCTGTTTCCATACTTTATGCACATGAACTTTGTATTCCGGGTGCACCAGTAATTTGGCGACATGTTCTGTCAGAAGCATGTTTTCACCCGGCTCGAAGTTGATTTTATAGCCCGTTATCTTGGCTGGTTGATCTGCTTCGACAGGTAACTCTGGTAAGTATTCCTGACCCAGTTCTCGTTGAGTCATGTCCAGCCATTGTTCGCTATCAAGGTATTTGCCGCTGAGATCTTCAAAGATGATGACCTCAACTTCGTAACCAACTTCGTATGCCATGCTGGTGTTTAGCATCAGGGCGAGTAGGAGTGCAGTAATATTTTTCATTAAGCGGCTTCCTCAAAGGCCAGTTTTTGTATTGTAAGCTGAACGGTATTAATTCGTTGCTCACGATCTTCCATGATTTTGTGTATGTATAGAGTATCTTTACCATTAAATCTATACGTTTGAGACTCGGATTGTATCAACATTATCAGCTTGCCAGGATCAATATTGGCTTTTTCCTCGAAGACCAGTCGGGCCATTTCTGCAGAAGCATCAATTTTCTTAATTCCGATATCCTGGGTAATTAATTTCAACCGTGTTAATTCAAACAAGGCTATCGCCGGTTCTGGCAACAGCCCAAAACGGTCGATCAACTCGACCCTGATGTCATCCAGTTCAGACTGATTTTTGGCACTGGAAATTCGTTTATATAGTATCAGTCGGGTATGCACATCATATATATAATTATCCGGTAGTAAAGCCGGTAAGCCGAGGTCAATTTCTGTACCCTGATGCAAAGGCTTGTCCAGATCCGGTTGCTGGCCGGATTTCAGCGCTTTTACCGCTCGTTCCAGTAATTCAGTATACAGGCTGAAACCGATTTCATGAATCTGGCCGCTCTGGTCTTCACCGAGCAACTCCCCGGCGCCGCGTATTTCCAGGTCGTGGGTAGCCAGGGTGAAGCCAACCCCCAGGTCTTCCAGTGACTCGATGGCTTCCAGCCGTTTCACAGCATCGGCGGTCATCACGGCCCTGGGTGGGGTGATGAGGTAGGCATAGGCTCGATGATGTGAACGTCCGACGCGACCACGGATCTGGTGCAGCTGTGCCAGTCCCAATTTGTCGGCTCGGTTGATAATTATGGTATTTGCTGTGGGAATATCAATGCCACTTTCGATAATTGTGGTGGACACCAAAATATTGAAACGCTGGTGATAGAAATCCAGCATAACCTGTTCCAGTTCACGTTCCCGCATCTGGCCATGTGCAAATTCCACCCGTGCTTCGGGTATCAGTTCGGCTATCTGGCGACAGACTTTTTCAATGGTTTTGACTTCGTTATGCAGTACATACACCTGTCCACCGCGCTTGATTTCACGTAAACAGGCTTCCTGGACCTGGGCATCATTCCATTCAGAGACAAAGGTTTTGATGGCCAGACGCTGAGTGGGGGGCGAGGCGATAATAGACAGATCACGCAAACCCGACAGCGACATGTTCAGGGTCCTGGGGATAGGCGTGGCGGTGAGGGTGAGTATATCCACCTCTGATCGCAGGTTTTTGAACTGTTCCTTATGACGCACACCGAATCGGTGCTCCTCATCGATGATAAGCAGGCCCAGGTCCTTGAACTTTATATCTTTTTGCAACAACTTGTGGGTACCTATGATGATGTCTACCTTACCATTGGTCAGGCCGGTGATGACGTCATCCTGCTGCTTTTTGCTACGGAAACGGGACAGGCTTTCAATTTTGAATGGCCAGTCGGCAAATCGATCTATGAAGTTCTGGTAATGTTGCTGGGCCAGCAGGGTGGTGGGCACCAGGATGGCGACCTGTTTTCCGGCATTAGCTGCTACGAATGTCGCACGCATGGCCACTTCGGTTTTGCCAAAGCCCACGTCACCGCAGACCACACGATCCATGGACTGAGGTTTGGCCAGGTCAACGAGTACCGCATCGATGGCGGTTTGCTGATCTTCGGTTTCTTCGAAGGGAAAGGCAGCAGCAAAGGAGGCGTATTCATCCCGATTGATGTCATAGCCATAGCCCTGTTTAGCGGCGCGTCGGGCATGGATGTCGAGTATCTCAGCAGCCACATCATGGACTTTTTCGGCGGCTTTGCGCTTGATTTTCTGCCACACTTCACCGCCCAGTTTATGCTGCGGAGCATGCTCTGCATCGGCCCCGGAATAGCGGCTGATCAAGTGTAGTGAAGCTACGGGCACATAGAGTTTGTCACCACCGGCATATTCGATAGCGAGGAATTCGGCTTCGATATCCCCCACATCCAGTTTCTGCAATCCGAGATAACGGCCGACACCGTGATCTTCGTGCACCACCGGCGCGCCAATATGCAGATCGGTGAGGTTACTGATAAGAGCTTCAGCATCACGGGTACGCCCTCGTCGACGTCGATGCTGCAGCGCCCGATCTCCAAATATCTGTGGCTCGCTGATGATATCAATGCTGGGGCTAAGGATAGACAGGCCACGTTCCAGCGGCGCAACCGTTATGCCGATACGGTTATCACTGTTAATAAAGCTCTGCCAGTTTTCGAACACGGGCGGCCTGATTTTCTGGTCCCGCAACATATCCAGCATGGCTTCACGACGTCCGGTGGATTCCGCGACAAACAGGGTGCGGCCCTTGGTGCGCTGCATGAATTCGAGTAAATTTGCCAGGGGTTGCTGGGCACGGGCCTGCAGGTACACCTGGGCTGGCGCGCTGAACGGCAGATTAGTGATGCTCTGATCAGCATCCCGCTTAAAGCTCTGGGTGATTACCCGGCTGTGTTTATCCAGCTGTGTGAGTACATCATCACCCTCGAGATATAATCGATCAGGGGGCAGAATAGGGCGCTCGATGTCATGGCGGCGCTGCTCATAGCGATGATTCAGATCCAGCCAGTAGTGTTCAATTTGCTCATGGATATCGGCCCCGGTAATAAACAGCGTATTTTTCGGCAGGTAATCAAACAGGGATTCCAGGCCTTCGAAAAACAATGGCAGGTAATATTCAATACCCGTGGGCATCAGACTCTGGCTGACGTTCTGGTAAATCGAACTGCGGGTTGGGTCACCCTCAAATGCTTCGCGGTAACGGCTACGAAAACGGCTGATAGCATCCGGATTAAATGGGAACTCGCGGGCCGGCAGAATTTCGATATGTTCGATGGTATCCAGGGAGCGTTGGGATTCTGGGTCAAAGCGTCGAATCGAGTCGATTTCATCATCGAACAGGTCAATACGGAACGGTAGATCATGACCGGATGGATAGAGGTCGATGATCGAACCTCGGATGGCAAATTCACCATGCTCCATAACCTGAGTCACGCAACTATAGCCGGACTGCTCCAGCTTATGTCTGAAATCGTCGATATCCAGCTTCTGGGCTTTGTTCAAGATGAGCACCTGTTGCTGGATAAAGCTTCTTGGACTCAACCGCTGGAGCAGGGTGGCCACGGGTAAAATCAGGATCTGTCCCGGCTTGATACCTGCCAGCTTATAGAGTGTGGTCAAGCGATCGGAAATAATATCCTGATGGGGAGAGAACACATCATAGGGCAGGGTTTCCCAGTCGGGGAAATGCAGCACGTCATCCTGGTTGGCGTCAAAGAATCGAATTTCATGTTCAATTTGCTGAGCATGCTGAATATCCGAAGTCACCACCACGATCGGTGCCTGCCGCAGTTCGGCCAGGCTGGCAATGGCAAGCGCCTCAGCGCAGCCATAGAGCTGACCGTAACCCTGCTGGGTGGCTTTTTGTGGAATGACTAAATCAGGAAACAGGGTTTGGCTCAGACGCTTGGCAGACATTTAAACGATATTTAGGGGTGATGGCTAAAAGTGCAATTATCCTCCGACCCGGTGCATTAAGGCAATCTAATTGCAAAAAATATCCTATAGGCATACTGAAAAATAACTCATTAATATTAATAAAAACAATAGGATAAGATACCTATCTAAAGTGATATATTATTATCATGTATATGAAATTATATTTAATTATTATATCTCGCTTTGGTGAAAGCCCGCTTTCCAGCATCGTATCGACGTTTGCAATCTGTATTCTCGAGGGCTTCGATTAAGGCGCTACCCAAATCATAGATCCGATCGTCATAACCCTGGGCATGCAATGCCGCCATAAAGCCATCGCTACTGCCTGTTGCGGCAATATACAGGTCAGGAATGTTGTTGTTTAGTATTGTCAGGTCTTTAGGGTTTTCGTAGGAAGCGCGACAATTGTTGGTATCTGTGGCATGAAAGTTTCTGCATTTGATTGATCGGGCTGGGTATACCAGACAAACATTGTCGATCAAAAGCGGGCATTTCTGGTTGATGGTAGCCTGTTCCTCATGGTTGAGAGCTTTGGCTTGTTCCATATTTTGCTTTGCTGATTCAATAATCTCTTCGATCTGCTGTAGATCGAGCTCTGATTTTATGTATTCAACCATGCTAAATATTTCAACCGCATCAGCTATGACTTTGAAATGACAGCAATAGCTGCATCCCTTTGTACAGGCTTTGGGCTGGTTTGTGCCTGCTGTGATCTGCTCAATACGTCGATCATGACGAGCGTAGAAATTGGTCAATGCAGCATGGGATGACAGGGTCATTAAATCAGAATAGCTGATCTCAAACTCCTGGCTGGCCACAGAGCCAGTTCGTTTAAGTATCAATTTTCAAACCTCTCAGGCTTAATGTTAATTTATTGAGTTCTATATTTATTATAGAAATCATATGCCAGCTGACTTGCCTGTTTCTTATCTTCAGCATTTAATTCTTTATAAACTGTATTTTTGAATTGATGAGCTTCTTTTATACTCTTTCTCGACGCCATATAAAACCAGGCATAGGCTTTTACTGGGTCATAGTTTGCACCTTTTCCTGTGTAGTAGGCAACACCCAGATCAAGTTGAGAAGATGCATCCCCCATAATCGCTGCCTGCTCGAATAGTGACACCCCTTTTTCATAATCCACACTAACACCATAGCCGTTTACATAGGCCTTGCCCAGGTTATACAAAGCCGCAGGGTAATCCTGTTCTGCGGCTTTGTTCAGCCAGCTAATGAATTGTTTAGTATTTTTCTTAGTACCCTGACCATCGCGGTAGAGTATTGCCAGTTCTGTTTGTGCTTGTGCCGAACCCGCATTCGCCGCTTTTTGATAGAGCTTGAATGCCATTTTGTAGTCCTGTTTTTTCTCTTTACCTTCACGATAAAAATGGGCCAGAGTTACAGTTGCTTTCAAATTGTTGTTGTTAACTGCCTGCTCATATAACTCTAAAGCTTTTATAGTATTTCGCTTAATGCCATTCCCTTCATAATACATATTTGCAAGAGCGCATTGAGCATCACTGTGATTATTATTGCTAGCTTGTTCAAACCAGTAAGCCGCTTTAGGCAGATTGGTAGCGGTTATTGTTCCCGCCAGGTAAATATTAGCTAATTCATACTGTGATTGAGCATCACCCAGTCGCGCAGCTTTAAGTAGCAGATCAATAGCCTGACTGGAATTCTTCTTGATGTCATCTCCATACAGATACATTAGTCCGAGACTTCGGGATGTTGTTGCATCGCCTTGAGAGATTGCCTTATGGTACCAGTCTAAACCTTTGGCTGGATCTTTGTGGATACCTTGTTCGCGCGTGTACAGATTACCCAACATGAGTTGAGCTTCGGCATTACCTTGCCGGGCCAGGGGATGCCATAGCATAATGGCAGTTGTATAGTCTTTGTTCTGGTAGGCGATCATGCCGAGGTTGAATGGGGATATTGTTTTCTTTTTCTGCTGTTGTTCTTCTTCAGCGGGTTCTGGCGCTATATTCACAGAGTCCTCATTAGCACTAGCTTTTAATAACCATTTAGACGCCAGCATCATATCTTTTTCAATACCCTCACCATTAAAATACATCAACCCAAGCTGGGTTTGTGCCTCGAGATGTCCGTTTTCTGCGGCTCGTTTAAACCAATACTCCGCTTTATGAGGATTCCTGCGATCGCCATCCAGTTCCGTATAAAGTTTGCCTATCATGAATTGTGCATCGGAATTACCGGTATGGGTTAATGGCAGCCATAACATAAGGGCGCTAGTGTAATCTTGTTTACTGTAGGCAATTAAGCCTTGCTGATAGTCGTCGGCTTCATCGGCTTTTAATTGAGCTGTCTGTTTTTGAACAACCTTCGCTGATCTAGAATGTCCATAGACGTTTCGTGTTGCCAATAACAGATATTTTGCCGCTAACTTAGGATTTTTAGCGATGTCACCATCATCATTCAAATACAACAGACCGAGTGTGGTTTGTGCTTCCAGGTGCCCCTGATTGGCCGCTAATTTAAACCAGTATTCGGCCTTTTCGCGACTATGAGCCTTGAGTTCAGCATCCATATATAATTGTCCCAGCTGGAGCTGGGCATCTTTGTCGCCCGATTCTGCCAGGGGTAGCCAGATCATGATGGCTGTGGTGAAATCCTGTTTATTAAAGGCCGTTAAGGCCTCCTCATAACTACCGCTATCCTTTGCATTCCCGTTTTCGGCAACAACGCATACAGAGGGCAATAACAAACCAATTAACAGTAAATATTTAAGTTTCAACACAGGCAACTTCAATTTCATTGTACTATTAATGTAAGTATAGGAAATATATACAAAAATACTAATAAATATCTGTATGGCAGGCAACATAGTAGTTAAAGAGGTAATATATTTCTTATGAGCTTAAATAAGCCAGATATTAAAATAAGTGTATTGCTTTTAGTTAGTACGGTTGCAATCATTTTTTGTTGCAATCTGGAGCCAGTGGCCCAGGATCCTGCCTATCATTTGTTCGCAGATAATAGGGGGTTTTTATTGATACCCAATTTTTTCAATATCAGTTCGAATATAGTTTTTATTTTAGTGGGAGTTCTGGGTAGTTGTTTAATCATTTTTCGCTGGCCTCAATCGGCCAACATTACTCTTCGCCCCAATTATCTGGTTTTCTTTTTGGCCATCGTTCTCATTGGACTGGCATCCGGCTACTATCATTATGCTCCCGATAATGCCAGCCTGTTTATCGACAGAATAGCGATAGCTATCGCGTTCATGGCTTTTCTATCCATTATCATTGCTGAATATATCACTCAAAAATATTCTTTTACCTTGATGCTGGTATTGATAGTTGTCGGAGTAACATCGGCCATATATTGGTATGCAACGGAGTTGCAAGGGGCAGGGGACTTACGTGGCTATGGCCTTGTGCAGTTTCTTCCGTTATTGCTTATTGCTTTGATCTTGGTGCTTTATCCATCTGCCCATAATGAAAAACGTCATATCTGGCTGATCTTGATATTTTATGGTTTTGCCAAACTGTTCGAACTGAATGATGCCAGCGTATACGAATATACCGGTTTTGTCAGTGGTCACAGCATAAAGCATATACTGGCAGGAATAGCACCGGCAATTTTACTTTACAGCCTTTATCATCGTGGCTATCAAACAAACACGATCAGATAACAATCACCTAACAACTCTTGTTAGTTTCAAAATCTTACAGATATAAAGTTATTTCACTCGGCAAGTATTCGTATTTGCCTGTATTCCCCCATTCCCTTAATTAACGATTCTAAATAGGGAATTGACGATTACTCATATCCCTTTCTCCTGTACTAGAACCTGATTCCTGTGATTAAATTCAAGCCATAAATACAAATGCGAATCATTACTATTCGCATTATTGAATTAAGCCTGGGACGAAAAAGCCATGTTGTACAGGAAAGTACTTATAAATTTATATCCGATCAATGTTAACAAGGCATGCGTTTATGCATGCGATTTTAAGGAGTGTCGCTATGGGTGAAACGCTTGAGATTGCCAATGATATATCGCTGTTGTCTGAAAACCTGCTGGATGAATACCAGTCCTCCTCATCTATCTTTTTTTCTTCATCGACGCAGGCCTTATTGGCTAAACCACCTTTTGCATCCTTGCTGGTAGCTGGGATGAAAAATTTGCCTGAACAGGTAAATGAATCGCTGAGACTGGCAGAAGAACTCGGTTGTAATGATTCGATAGTCATTGGTGCGATACCTTTTAATATAAAAGAACCTAATTATCTAAGAGTCAGTACAAATTTTAGAACTGCATATGTTTCCAGGCATAAAAATACTGAGTTGGAAGAGGTAGATGTAGGTGAGTATCGGATAAAGAGCTATCCCACATCTCGGGAATATATTGATAATGTTAAAAATGCTCTACAACGATTTGCCAGCGGTGAACTGGATAAAGTGGTGTTGTCACGTACCCTTGAAATCAAATGCGATAAATCCCCCGATATCTCCGCACTGGTCAAAAATCTAGATGCCAGGAATAAGCATGGTTATACATTCGCAGTTAATTTGTGCGATATAAAAAAGAATTGTCAAGATGGAGAATTTCGAACCCTTATAGGCGCCAGTCCAGAATTATTGATTTCCAGAATAGGCAACAAAATTATTGCAAATCCCCTGGCTGGTTCAGAGCCGCGTAGCAAAAACAACGAAATTGACAAGATACGAGCGCAAAATCTTATGACATCCGACAAGGATCGTTATGAACATGCGCTGGTGGTTAAAGCAATTGAGCAAGCCCTGTCACCATTTTGTAAGCATCTTGATGTGCCTGACAATCCCTCCCTGATAAGTACCGGTACTTTGTGGCATCTATCAACGCGCATCGAAGGTGAGCTTAACGATACTGAGACGAGTTCTTTGACTCTGGCACTGGCACTTCATCCAACCCCGGCAGTGTGTGGATATCCAGTCGAAGCTGCCGCGAATGCTATTACACAGCTAGAGCCCCATGAGCGAAATTTATTTACCGGCATGGTCGGCTGGTGTAACGCCGCAGGTGATGGTGAATGGGTGGTTACTATTCGTTGCGCAGAGGTCAGTGACAAGTCTATTCGTCTGTATGCGGGCGCGGGTATTGTCGAGGGATCGGATCCTGACAAGGAGTTAAATGAAACTGAAGCAAAGTTTAGCACCATGCGTAATGCCCTTGGAATATAAGGATACAACTAAAATGACAAGTAATGATCATAGCCTGGACAATCCTGATTTAACCCCCTGGGATGAGAATTGTGCATCTCGCTACAGGGACCTGGGTTTCTGGCGCGGCGTCCCCCTTGACGATATTGTTAGCCGGGGCGCGGTGTTATTTAAAGATAATATTGCTATTTTTTCAAGCAAGCGAAGCTGGACTTATGGTGTACTCAATCAAAAGGTAAATGAACTGGCGGCAGGCTTTATTAAGCTGGGTATCAGGGCAGATGAGAAGGTTGTGGTTCAGTTACCGAATATAGGTGAATTTCTTGAAGTCGTGTTTGCCCTGTTTCGTATTGGTGCTGTGCCCGTTTATACTCTACCAGCTCATCGCTACATGGAAATTGAAAGCTTCTGTCGTCTAACGGATGCCAGTGCTTATATTGTCGCTGATCGGGTGGCTCGTTTTGATTACCGGGAGCTGGCGCGTAAGTTGTTACCATCGACGTCACTCAAGCATGTGATTATTGTAGGTGATGCGCAGGAGTTTACAGCGCTTGATCAGCTCTATCAGCAACCCATAGCCTGTAGTCCGAGAAAATCATCGTCTATAGCGCTATTACAGTTATCTGGAGGTACAACTAATGTGCCTAAGCTGATTCCACGCACTCATGATGACTACTACTACAGCGTTCGTGAGAGTGCAAAAATATGTTGCCTGAATGAAGCATCGATCTATATGGCGGCATTACCTGTGGCTCATAATTTTCCGCATAGCTCACCTGGAGTTCTGGGTACCTTGTATGCGGGAGGCAGTGTGGTAATGGCCGAGAGTCCTGCGCCCGATTTAGCATTTGATCTAATAGAAAAGTATGCCGTTACTATCACAGCCCTGGTGCCCTCGCTGGCTATGGTATGGATGGCCGCCGGCAAAAATGCCCACCAGGAACTTTCAAGTCTTCAGGTCATCCAGGTGGGTGGCGCCAAATTTGGCTCAGAGTCAGCGAAAAAATTAGTCAGCGTATTTAACTGTAAATTACAACAGGTATTCGGTATGGCAGAAGGCCTGGTTAATTACACACGACTGGATGACCCGGATGAAATTACTTTTTATACACAGGGGCGTCCTATTTCCGAAGCAGATGAGATCAGGATAGTCGATACCGAAGATAATGATCTTGCCAACGGGCAGGTGGGTGAGTTACTGACGCGTGGGCCTTACACTATTCGCGG
>JBLYYN010000143.1:0-9169 GCA_048550535.1 Gammaproteobacteria bacterium | reverse complement strand
CCTATAAGCTGGACCAGGCCAGTGGTGTCGTTATGGTGCAAGCAGGACGTGTGCATGAAGCACGTCTGAAACTGGCCGAGCAGGGATTACCCAAAGGCACCGGTATGGGTATAGAAATGCTGCAGGAGGAACAAAGTTTTGGTACCAGTCAGTTTATGGAAAGTGCCCGTTATCACCATGCCATGGAAACCGAACTGGCTCGAACCATCAGTACCATGCGTAATGTAAAGTCAGCCCGAGTTCATCTGGCGATTCCGAAACGTTCCGTATTTGTTCGTGAACGTACCGAGCCCAGTGCCTCGGTGGCCCTGAGTTTGTTCGGTGGTCGTGCCATCAAGCAGGGCCAGGTCAATTCCATCATTCACCTGGTGGCATCCAGCGTGCCTCATTTATCTGCCGAACAGGTGACCGTGGTTGATCAGAGTGGTCGCTTATTATCATCTGGAGATATCAGCAACAATGCGGCGATGACGGCCAAGCAATATGAATACAATCGAAAACTGGAACAGGATTATGTCAGTCGAATCGAGCATTTGCTGGAGCCGATCATCGGCCAGGGCAAGGTACGGGCCACGGTGAGTGCAGAAATTGATTTTACCGAAGAAGAGCGAACCGAAGAACTGTTCAATCCCCGTCAGTCTGTACGTAGCGAGCAGTCTAGTGAAACCGCCAATTATGCATCCGCGATGGACGGTGGTGTGCCCGGTGCACAAAGCAATCAGCCTCCCGCTGGCGGAAGACTGGTACAGGGCGCAGGTGTTCTGGATGACGCCGTCGATGTGCAAACCCAGCCACTGAAAAGCAGTAAGAACGCAGTGCGTAATTATGAGCTGGATCGTACCATATTGCACAAGCGCCAGGGCGTGGGACTGGTCAAACGTCTGACCGTGGCGGTACTGGTGGACGACAGGACGAGCGTGAAAGCAGGGAAAACGGAACGTACACCATTAACCGACGAAGAAATTCAGCGCATTACCACCCTGGTTCAGCAATCCATTGGATACGACCAGCAACGGGGAGACCGGGTGAATGTCATTAACGCATCGTTCACGCCACTGGAAGAAATTGAAGCATTGCCAGAACTATCTATTCTGGACCAGCCCTGGGTTCGCAACCTCGGGAAACAACTGCTGGCAGGTATTATAATACTGGTATTGATATTTACCGTGCTCAAACCCACGGTGAAAAATCTGGCGACCTATAGCCCTCCAGCTCTGCTACCTGCTGGTGCTGAAGGGGGAGAAGCGGGTACTGGAATGGTAGCAGCAGGGCAGGTGCCACAACTGGAACAGCAGGGTGGCAGCCCCCTGTCATTACCTTCAGATCATGATAACAAAGTTGATTTTGCCAAGGGCATGGTCAGCCAGGATCCGCGGCGAGTGGCCAATGTGGTGAAAGGCTGGATCGGTAACGAGAATTAAGAAGCAGGATGATGGCAGAGAATCAAACCAGTTCATTGAGTGGAATACAAAGAGCTGCAGTATTGCTGATGGCTATGGGCTCGAATAATGCTGCCGAAGTGTTGAAACACCTGAATCCTAAAGAAGTCCAGGTTCTGGGTACGGCTATGGCCTCGCTTGAGAACATCAACAAGACCACTATGGATGCCGTGATGGATGATTTCATTTCTGAAGTCAGTAATCAAACGGCCATGGGTATAGGCAGCGAAGACTATATTCGTGACATGATGGTTAATGCCCTGGGTGAGGATAAGGCCAACAACATGATTGACCGTATCCTGCTCGGTAGTGGTAATAAAGGGCTGGAAGCTTTGAAATGGATGGATCCACGATCTGTGGCGGAGGTGATCCGACTGGAACATCCCCAAATCATTGCCATTGTGCTGTCCTATTTAGATTCCGACCAGGCCGCTGAAGTGTTGAACATGCTGCCTGAGAGGCTACGTGCCGATATCATCATGCGGGTTGCTTCACTGGAGGGTATACCCCCTTCTGCACTGAAAGAACTGGATTACATTATGGAGCGACAGTTCTCCGGTGCTGCCCATGTCAGTCAGTCCACTATGGGCGGTTTCAAAACGGCGGCCAATATACTCAATTTTATGGACTCCTCTGTGGAGACCGCCATTATCGAAAATATTACCGACCTGGATCAGGATATGGCCGATGGTATCCAGGAACTGATGTTTGTATTCGAAAACCTGAACGAAGTGGATGACCGTGGTATCCAGGCCCTGCTCAGGGAAATATCTTCCGATACCCTGACCGTGGCTCTGAAAGGCGCGGATGAAAAGATAAAAGAAAAAGTGCTGAAAAATATGTCGAAACGTGCGGCAGAAATGCTGCGCGAAGATATGGAAGCTCGTGGACCCATTCGTCTCAGCGAAGTGGAAGCAGCGCAGAAAGAAATTCTCACCACCGCTCGCCGTCTGGCCGATGAGGGCGACATAGTCCTGGGTGGTGGAGGAGAAGAGTTTGTCTAAGCCATTTTCCACCGGTGATGATCATATCAAGCACTGGGTAATGCCAGAGGTCAGGGGTAACATCGTCGGTCTGAGCGATGAAGCCTTACGGCCTCAAACCGTAGAAGATATCGAAGCCCTGCAAAAACAGGCCTATGAAGAAGGCCGGCTACAGGGTATTGAGGATGGTAAAAAAGCCGGTCTGGCAGAAATGCAGGCCAAGGCCAAGCAACTGGTCGGTATTATGCACATGCTGGAAAAACCCCTGCAACAGCTGGATAAAGACGTTGAGAATCAGCTCACCGAGCTTACGCTGTGTCTGACTCGAATGCTGTTAAAAAAGCAATGTTCCATCGATGCCGATCATATTCAGGGGGTGATTCATGAAGCGCTGGATTTCTTACCCATTCAATCCCGCCATATTCAGGTCAGGCTCAATCCCGCAGACAAAGCTCTACTGAGCGAGGCCGATATCGATCTACAAGCCCAGGACTGGAGCTGTATTGAAGACCCGGAGGTCACGCAGGGAGGCTGTCTGGTGGAATCGGATCAGTCCCATATCGATGCCAGTGTGGAAACCCGGATACAGCAACTGGCAGATCAATTGTTCGAACAGCATGCGGTGACGGATGATGGCCATGAGGACTGAGCGTCACAGTATCTGGACCCGGACCCTGGCCGACAGGCAACACAAGCTTGAAATCCCTGAGCCGGTGGTTGAAGGACGCCTCAAACGCATGGTGGGTCTGACCCTTGAAGCCGTCGGTTGCCAGACTGCTGTAGGTACCAGCTGTGATATTGTCGCCCCCGGCAATCACCATATCGAAGCGGAAGTGGTGGGATTTTCCGGCGACACGACCTATTTAATGGCAATGGGGGACAGCCGGGGACTGGTGCCCAATGCCCGGGTCATTCCGGTCGGCCATTCCAGTGAAGTTAAGGTTTCAGATGCCTTTCTGGGACGCGTCATCGATGGCCGTGGCCGACCACTGGATGGCAAGGGTCCCCTGCTGGCTGAGACGCCCATGCCACTGGCCGGAAAAATGATGAACCCCTTAGAACGCCAACCCATCACCGAGCCTCTGGATGTGGGGGTGCGAGCCATCAACGCCATGCTAACTATTGGCCGAGGCCAGCGCATGGGCCTGTTTGCCGGCACCGGTGTCGGCAAGAGTATTTTGCTGGGGATGATGACCCGCTATACCAACGCCGATGTCACCGTGGTTGGTTTGATCGGTGAACGTGGCCGTGAGGTGAAGGAATTCGTCCAGGACATACTTGGCGAAGAGGGCCTAAAACGGGCCGTGGTGGTGGCTGCACCGGCGGATGCTCCACCCCTGATCCGCATCCATGGCGCCATGCTGGCCACCAGCATTGCCGAATATTTTCGTGACCAGGGCAAGCAGGTGTTATTGCTGATGGATTCACTGAGCCGATTTGCCCAGGCACAACGTGAAATTGGTTTGTCGATTTCAGAACCCCCGGCCACCAAAGGTTATCCACCCTCGGTGTTTGCCCGTATTCCGCAACTGGTTGAGCGTGCCGGCAACGGCAATATCGGGCAGGGCTCGATCTCCGCCTTCTATACCGTGCTTACCGAGGGTGACGACCAGAATGATCCCATTGCCGATGCTGCCCGGGGCATACTCGATGGCCATATTGTGCTGTCTCGTCAACTCGCCGATATGGGGCACTATCCGGCCATAGACCTGGAATCCTCGGTGAGTCGAGTGATGCCCATGGTGGTGACGCCTGATCACCTGAAAGCCACACATCGAATCAAGCAGCTATACTCCATATACGAACAAAATCGTGATTTGATCAATGTGGGTGCTTATCAGGCGGGTAGTAATGCGGCCATCGATGAGGCCATTGAAATGCAGACACAGATTGCTGGCCTGATGAAGCAGGGTATCAATGAAGCGGTGAACCTGAAATCCAGTCAGCAGCAGTTAATTCAACTGGCGGCTGCCCGTTCTCAGTCAGAGATCAATGAGGCAGTTTAGTTATTATTTTTCCGCCAATGAAGGCAAATTATTTTAGCAAGATGTAACTCTATAGATCACAGGTAGAATCGTACATAGCTTGAGTATTAAGCGATATAAGAAAACTTATGGTTTTCCCTGTCAGTCAAAACAAGCTTTTTGACTCATTAGAGAGCGGTTCATGCCTATGCGGAGTTTTTGCGTTTATTTGCGTTGCCTGCATGGACGCAGGCAAGGGGCGTGAGCAGGATGCGGAAGCTTTCATTCGCGGACCAACAGAGAAAATATACATGCGATCCAGACGTATGCAACCGGTGGCCGATCATGCTGAGCAAAAAGAGCAGACGGCAGTGCGTGTGTTCGTTGCCACACAGGATAAACTGGCAGTAGCCCAGCAGCAGTTGGAGCAACTGCTGGCTTATCGTCAGGAATATGAAAATAAGCTGAAGTCATCCCAGCATGATGGCATAGGTATACATCGAGTCCGCGATTTCTACAGTTTCCTTGCTAAACTCGATCTCACCATTGAACAGGCTTATTTCGACATTGAAACCTGTAAACAGCTGTGTGAACAGAAAAAGCTGCTGTGGCTGGCCTGTCGTTCTCGTTGCCGGGCGCTGAATATGGTGGTGGAAAAATACCAGTTGCAGGAATTCAAACAGGAGGAGCGTGCCGAACAGAAGGAAATGGATGAGCATGCCCAACGCATTGTCAGTAACCGTCATCGTGGCAAATAATAGTTGGCCTGTTAATTGCAAATTGTCCAGTAAGCAGTAACAGACAATTCGCAATCTCAGTCAAAACAGGTGCCGTAATGATGGAAGCCAAACCAGTGCCAGGTTTACCAGCTGTCGCAACTCATTCAACACGTCCCTCAGCACAGGGTGCTGAACAGCCAGCCGAAGGGGCCGACAATTTCGAGCAGCAGTTATCGCATCAGCTGGATCAGACGAGTGCTGCTTCAAATACAGAAAATAGTAATAATAATCAACTGCATGATGGTGGTATGGCAGGCGTTGATGCGGATAGCTCTGCTGCGAGTGAAAGCGCTGAAATACTGATCGGTGCAAACCCGGATCTGCCACTGACTGCGGATGCAGTAGCGCTTGATTTAACAGACACGGCACCCCAGGTATTAGCCAGCCCCCGGCTAACGGCTGAACACGGACCGAGCCTGGTGACGGATCCGCTTGACCAAACACTGCCCCTGGCGGGCAATGTTTTGCCGCCGCTAGAGGTGCCATTACCTGTAGCCGAGCAGCCAGTTTTGTCACAGTTTGCATTGGACACGGGAGTGTCCGTTAAGGTCTCATCTCAAACTACAGCCAATACAGCGGTGATTCAATCGCCGCCCGAGCTCATCAAAGCCAGGCAAATGCAGCCAGACCTCAATAACTCTGTGGTGCAGGCTGAGCTGTCAGACAAGCCTGTCAGTTTCCAGGAGTTGGACATTATTAAGGCCAATAATGGCAACCAGGAAAGCAACCAGCAGATGAATCAATCCCGGTCCGGTATTTCGATGGCCAGTTCAGTGGCTGCAGCGGCCAGTCAGTTACAGCAGGTGCCCCTGACCACGGCCAGTGCACATTTGAATTTAGCTGCGACGGTAATTCCCGTGGACTCAATGTTGAGTCTGGGTATAAATCAGGCAAGCCAGGGCATTGCCAGCCCGGTACAGAGTCAGGCCTGGTCACAGGGGCTGACCGAACAGGTGTCATGGATGGTCAGGGGTAATATTCAATCGGCGAAAATTAAGCTGAATCCAGCAAACCTCGGGCCACTGGAAGTTAAACTATCCATAGAGGATGATGTGGCCCGACTGAGCTTTGTCTCCAGTCATGCCCCGGTACGTGAAGCGCTGGATGCCGCCATGCCCAGGCTAAAGGAAATGTTGGAACAGCAGGGCATCAGTCTGGGGGATGTCGATGTTTCTCAGCATTCGGAGCAGGGTCAGCAATCTGCAGATGAATCCGCCGATAGTACAGGCATGGTCGGTCAATCAGAGTCAAACACAGAATCCCCGGATTTGGTGGAAGACCTGGCAGGTGTGAAGCGCATAACCATTAATGATGGATTGAGTATCTATGCCTGAGATAGAGCTAGGGAGCCACTGAATCATCATAGACTTGATCAGAGGCTGCCTAGAGTTTAGAGTTTTTCCCCAACAAAAGAACCGGCGGCTTCGGCACAGCCCAGTTCTTTGATCAGACTGAGCTGTTCTGGCGTCTCCAGATGTTCTGCAATTAATTTCAAATTAAATGCTTTATAGGGTTCGAGCATCTGTCTGAGTAATGAATGGTCTGGTCGACCGTTGAAAGCACTGCTGATAAGCGGCAGGTATAGCTGTATAGAATCGCAGCGGACATTTTTCAGGTGTTGCAGAGTATGCAGCGAAAATGTGAATTTGTTGATGGATAAACTGACCGGTAAACCGGATATCACTTTTAGCAGGTTCAACACCTTTAAATCCGTCAGACTGCATTGCTCAATGGTTAATTCAACGTCGCTCAATTCGGTACTGGTGTCATGGGCCAGTCTTATCAATAAGTTGGCATACAGTTCAGCTGGCCCTGTGAATGGAAATAAGGGCAGGGATAACACGCTAATACTGGGATGGTTCTGTTTGAGTATATTGAACTTGTTGAAGGCATAGGAAACCAGGTTTTCTATGGCATCTATGGATATAGCTGAATGACTGCTGATTTGCTCAAACAGGGTGAAGTCCTGAGTGTTATTTTTGTAAAAATAGCTTTCGACACAAACAATCTCGTCATTTTCGAGGTCAATTCTAGGCTTGAATAACAAATTATAGTTATGCTTGCGGATAGTTGTTTCCAGCTCAGATTCTGCTTGCTGGGCATACTGCAAATTACTGGTTGCCAGAGTATGGTTGATACGATGTTTCAAAACCGACCAGTTAATGGGCTTGGTGATATAGTCATCGGCTCCCGCCTGAAAAGCCTGTTCAACAGAAAAATCATCATCCAGAGAGGTAATAATAATAACGGGCATCTCCGGATGTTGTTCCTTAATCAACTTACATGCAACAAAGCCACTGAGTTCAGGCATCACTGCATCCAGTAAAACGATACTGGGATTGAGTTTGATGCAAATATTAATGGCTTCCTGTCCGTTTTCGGCCTCGATTACCTCAAAATGTTCTTTTTCAAGGATGTGATGAAGCATCAAACGCACAGACGGATCATCGTCTGCCACGATAACTAGAGGCGGTGTTGACTTGCTGTTACGGGTTTGCCCTGGTTTTTGTTTTGCAGCCACAGTATTTATATCCAAGGAATTGGTTTTTTTATCCAATGATAACAAGTTTAGTAAATAAACCGCTTATTTCAATAATTACCTGATAAATAAATAAATTTAACTCACGCAGAGTTTCACTGGCAATAAACTGCCAATAGTTATATTAGTATTCGATCAATGTCTTAATTGCTAAGCTAAGCAATGGATTTATCGAAATTATCTGAGGCTATACTAAGTTGTGTATTTCTATACCTTATTGGTATATCCACAGGAAATGGACTATATCAACTATTATTTAACGGCAAGTAAGAGTAATTTAAAAGAACAAAGAGCCAGCTCGAGTACATGCTCATGTTCAGGCTGGTAGACGATTTACCAGTGCTATATAAATTAATCATACAAGCATACCCGGGGCTGCTTCGAATGATATGGAACTGTAAGAATTAACGAGAGAAAATTATGCCAGTCAATATCCAGCGATTAGAGGACGATAATACAGTCGTTATAGAAATAGCAGGGCGATTTGATTTTAGTTTGCATACTGTTTTTAGAAATGCATACAAAGATAAGGAGCTGGATGATGGGGTTTTTATTGTGGATCTGGAAAAAACTGAATACCTTGATAGTTCGGCATTGGGCATGCTTTTATTGTTAAAGGAACATGCGGAAACAATGGGGTCCGGGGTGATAATAAAAAATCCAAATCAGGATATTCTAGATGTGCTCAATATAGCCAGCTTTTCCAAGTTGTTCAGAATAGAAGCATAAATGACCGCGATGGCCAACATTCTTATTGTAGATGATGATACCACCAGTCGTCTGGTATTACGTTCGTTATTAGCAAGCTTTGGCTTTAATTCCATCGAGGCGGAAGATGGTCAACAGGCCATAGAAAAAGTGCTTATTAATGACGTGGACGTAGTGCTTATGGATGTTATGATGCCTGTGCTTGATGGTTACCAGGCAACAAAAGAAATTAAAAAAATTGCTAATAAATTTATTCCAATAATCTTTTTAACAGCTTTATCGGATGATAAATCCTTAGCCAGGTGTATAGAGGCGGGGGGCGATGATTTTATTTCCAAGCCCTATAGTTATCTTGTGCTGAAAGCGAAAATTAATTCAATGCTGCGTATAAGCTCGCTATATAAAAAAATCACAGAACAGCATGACGTGATAGAACATCACAATGCGCGACTAAGGCAAGAGATGGAGCTTGCTCAAAAATTATTTCATAAAAACTCGATTAATAGCTCGATCAAATGTCTGGATGCCTCGCAAACTGGCCTTAGATTTTCCATGTCTCCTATGTCCATGTTTAATGGAGATATTATCCTGTACGATTTCAATAAGACTAATGGCTATGAAATTCTAATGGGTGATTTTACCGGTCATGGTCTGACAGCGGCAATCGGCTCGATTCCAGTAGCCGATGTTTTTCACATCATGTTAGCCAAGGGTTATTCGTTTCATGAGATTTTAACTGAAATAAATAACAAGCTAT
>JBLYYN010000142.1:0-3306 GCA_048550535.1 Gammaproteobacteria bacterium | reverse complement strand
GCCGTAGTAATGACCGGTGTTATCTACCCAATGGAAGGTTCCTGGACCTGGGGTGGTGCTTCTGTATTCGGTATGTACACACTGGGTGACCTTGGGTTCTCAGACTTTGCAGGTTCCGGTATTGTTCATATGGCGGGTGCTTCAGCTGCCTTAGCCGGTGTTATTTTACTGGGTGCTCGTAAAGGTAAATATGGCGCCAACGGTCAGGTGAATGCTATTCCAGGCGCCAACCTGCCACTGGCGACTCTAGGTACTTTCATCCTGTGGATGGGATGGTTCGGCTTCAATGGCGGTTCGGTGCTGAAGCTGGGTGATATGGCCAGTGCCAACTCGGTGGCCATGGTATTCCTGAACACCAATACTGCGGCAGCCGGTGGCGCCATGGCAGCGATCATCACAGCTCGCCTGTTGTTCGGTAAAGCGGATTTAACCATGCTGTTAAATGGTGCTCTGGCGGGTCTGGTCGCAATTACTGCAGAGCCCTCTACCCCTACTGCATTACAGGCAACTCTGTTCGGTGCTATCGGTGGTGTACTGGTTGTATTCAGCATCATTACCCTGGATAAACTGAAAATTGACGATCCAGTCGGTGCTATTTCAGTCCATGGTGTAGTCGGTCTGCTGGGTTTACTGCTGGTCCCGGTTACCAATAGCGCATCAACTTTCTCAGGCCAGATCATTGGCGCCCTGACTATCTTTATCTGGGTATTCGGTGCCAGCTTCATAGTCTGGATGATACTGAAAGCGGTTATGGGTATACGTGTAAGCGAGGAAGACGAATACGAAGGTATGGACCTCGTCGACTGTGGTATGGAAGCCTACCCAGAATTTACAACCAAGTAACGCTTGGGTGTAAATACCAGTAGCTTAGACTCCTGCTGGATGTTGTGGGCCAGGTTAGCAATAACCTGGCCCTTTTTTTGGCCAAGGATGGCCTTATGCCGTGAAGGGCAGGACGCCCGAGAACGGCGTGCCAAGGATCACTACACTAATTATGCAGAGTATGCCGCGGTGCCAGGGATGGCAAGGAGCGGCGATGTCAGGATGTAGGTATGCCGCGGTGCCAGGGATGGCAAGGAGCGGCGTGCCCAAGGGTCACTACAATAAAAAAGTCATAAGTCGTAAGTCGTAAGTCGTAAGTCAAAATTGGCAAATAACCAAGAAACAGTCTTTAGAATTTCTGTTCTAATTTTAATAACTAGCGTTTAATGCGCTAGAATTCCCATTCCATTAAATATGAGCCCCATCCCATGCACGACTAGAACATATATTCTATATCATTAATCCTAAGGGATGGTTTCTAGAATGGATGTTCTAAATGTAAGGAGCATCTTGCGTTTGAGCAGGCGCTATGACATCCCCGCATCTCTTAGTCTCTTCAGCCCCAACAAAAATTGGTGTATAAATAACTTATTCGTTTGTCTTTTTTTTGAGGCAACAATAACGCAACAGCCAACAAGGACCACCATGTTTCGTTTTATGGTTATCACAATGTTTTTCGCCTTACCCGCACAGGCAGAGATCTATAAATGGGTGGACGAAAAAGGCAATGTTCATTTCGGTGATAAACCCGTTGCCAATAGTGAAGAAATTGTGATTCCTGAGCAAACAAATGTACAGAACAGGCCCAGTAAGGAAGAAAGGGGTGACCGACGTAAGCGTTTGCTGGATTCATTTGCAGAAGATCGGGCCGACAGGAAAGAACTGCAGGCAAAGCAGAAAAAACAGAAGAAAAAGCTCGACCGTCAATGCGCCATTGCACGGGACAAGATGAAAATCTACAACCGATCCAGACGTTTATATGATCTGGACGAGAAAGGTGAGCGGGTGATTCTTTCTGATAAAGCCAGGCAGCAGGCGGTTGAACAACTGGCAGCAGATATTAATAAGCATTGCAAATAATCAGTGTTTTGTGGCTAAGTGACCGATTACTCGTGTCAGGGCATTATCAAATATGGAATCGTCTGCCAGGAACGCGGATTTTCCCTGTTCCAGTTCAGCCGCAAAGGTTTCTGCATCTTTATCCAGTACCTCTACTCCCAGCCTGTCAACGAATACCAGACGTGCCTCTTCCATGATGATGACTGAAAGCTTGAGGCGCCTTTTAGGGCTGTCATCAGCGACAAATAGTTCATACCAGCCGCCGGGTTTAACATAGCTGGGTAGCAGGGTAAGTTTCTTACGGTTTTGGTCCGCTTCTTCCTGCATAGGTGTGATTTGAGCATCGGAACTAATCTTGTTAGTGAGTTGTTCCAGAGTCACCGTGTCAAAAGCGCTTTCATCAAACTCAGGTTCATCAGGTTTGTATTCTGATTTTTCCAGTATATCGGTGAATGCCTGTACCAGTGTTTCTATTGATTCAGTGAGCTTTAACTGGTCCTGCTTGGTTTCAAACAATAATTCTTCTATGCGCTGACAAATTTCCTGGTAACTGTTATTGAGACAAAACCATTCGCTCTGGTCCTTGATGGGTTGCAGGCTGTTGACCAGAAGTTTTAACAGGGTAATAGACTCGTTCCATTCATTACTTTCATTGCCATGCTGAAGGTAACGATACAGCATAAGCGTGGCCCAGTATTTAAGAATTAGTGGTTGTACTTGTTGTGGGATGTAGTGGTCTTTAACATGATATTGTAATTCTATTAGTACGATCTGACGAGCATGTTCCTGAATGATTTTCTTTTGTGTGAGCTGTTCTTTTTCAAACTGGTTTTCAGTTTCATTCACATATAAACGATTAAGTGAGTTAAGTGCAGTTTGAAAGCTAATGATGTTTTTGTCATAGCCCTGCAGTAACTGCTGGACGATTAATTCGAGTGTCTGATACAGGGTGTTTTCCGTATCTTCGACACCTATACCAATATGGGCAATTTTATCCAGTACATTGCGTCCAGGGTGATTCCTGTTCTGGAACAGCTTGTTATCCAGCATGGCAATTTTAATAATGGGGACCTGTAGTCGTAACAGAAGGCTTTTAATGACACTGGATATATTGCTGTCGTCCAGGAAGGCATCGAACACCATTTCTACAAATTCTATGGTTTTAGCATCTATGGCAGCCACTGATCGCATGCTGGTTCCCGGCCGTAGTTTGGCCATGCTGTTGAGTAATGATTTGGTGAAATCATCGGTGGTGACTTTGGTTTTTTCTCCATCTATATATTGTGGCTTATAGTTGAGCTGTAAATTGGTTAAGGCCTGGATAACATCTTCCCGGCCATAGAATTGTTTGGTGGACGGTGCAGACCTGGATTGGCGCTGACTGTCATCTTCATCGCCGTGAATAAAATCATTAATGATTTTATT
>JBLYYN010000141.1:0-3495 GCA_048550535.1 Gammaproteobacteria bacterium | reverse complement strand
GGTTATTGAAGGCGGAAGAAAATAAATAGAAAGAAATGATTTGAAGCTAAGGGCATGCCCCTCAACCCGATATAAATAGCAGGTTTGACGGGCTGAGTTACTAAGCCTGTGAGTTAATCGGTCATGGCTACGAGAATTAATTGGGTCCAGATGCAAATATAAATGCTTAACTAGACCGACCAATCAACTATATTATGCCTGCCATGGCTCCCACCAATGACACAAAACAGCGCATCCTGGCTTCGGCCCAGGAACTGATTTACTCACGTAGCTACTCGGGCATGGGTGTGGCCGCCATTTGCGCCCATGCGGGCGTCAAGAAGGGCAGTTTCTACCATTTCTTTACCAGCAAGCAGGCGCTTACCCTGGAGGCACTGGATACCTTTTACATTAATATGAAGCAAGGGGTGATCGACCAGGCCTTTGTAGAGGATATTCCGCCGCTATCCCGGCTGGTTCGGCTGGCGCAACTGGTCTATGAGTTTCAGAAACACATCAAGGACGAAACCAGCCATATCCTGGGTTGCCCATTTGGCAATCTGGCGAGTGAGCTGGCCACCCAGGATGAGCAAATACGTGAAAAGATCGATCATATCTTCCGAAAATTGCAGGGCCATATCACTGAAGTGTTGCAGAAAGCCATTGTCGCGGAGGATATACACCAAATTGATGTGAATGCCACGGCACAGGCTATGCTGGCTTATTTTGAAGGGGTTTTATTGTTGGCCAAGACCCGGAATGGCGCCGAAGTCATCCAGCAGTTACTGCCAGCCATGGCCGAAATCCGCATTTCCCAGACCTGAACAGGAAGCAGTGGTGATACTCGACACCGGTATTAAGCAGATTCAAGCTTGAACATCAGGGGGCCTATGCCTAGGTCGTAAATTGCCACAGAGGCACGGTGGATTTATGTCCTTAGGGTACACGGAGATTCTTTATATTAATATTCTCAGTGATCTCTGTGCCTCTGTGGCAATATTTTCAACTTTCAACTTCAAACTTCTAACTTTTCCTATTCCAGAAGCCAGCCAGTAAAGAACCACTAATATTATGCCAGATACTGAACACCGCCCCGGGCAGGGCACTGATGGCGGTGAAGTACTGGCTTGCCAGTGCCACTGCAAGCCCGGAGTTCTGCATGCCGACTTCTATAGCCAGTGTGCGGCTGGTTTTTTCGTTATAACCCAGGGCTCGTGAAATAGCATAGCCGCTGGTTAATCCCACTGCGTTATGCAATACCACACTGATAAAAACGATTACACCAATATTGGCCAGTTTGTCCTGGTTCAATGCCACAATCACCGCAATAATTATGATGATGGCAATCATTGAGATGACCGGGAAATAGTGTTTCATCGGCTGGATCTGCCGAGCGAAAAATGTATTTAACACTACCCCCAGGGCAACAGGAATCACCACAATTTTTAATATACTCAGCAGCATATTCATAACTGGAATAGGTACATGTTCACCCACATAAAGCAGTGTAAGCAAGGGTGTGGCGAATATGGCCAGCAAGGTAGAAACCATAGTCAGGGTAATGGATAGTGCAACATCAGCTTTAGCCAGGTAGCACATGACATTGGATGCCGTACCGCCAGGGCTACTACCGACCAATACCATACCAATAACAAGTTCTATGGATAAGCCAAGTGCCGTACCCAGTGCAAAGGCCGCCAATGGCATGATGGCGTATTGCATAACTACCCCAAGTGCAATGACTTTGGGTGATTGCAACACACGTCTGAAATCATCTATGGTTAGCGTTATGCCCATGCAGAACATGATCACGACTAAAAAAGGTATGATAGCCTGTTTTAATGGCAGGAAGATCTGCGGGAAACCATAAGCGATGGCTGAGAACAAAATGGCTGATAGTGGAAATAACAGCATTGAGCGATGCACGGGGTTTCCTTTAATATATGCGCATAAAGCAAGGCCACTAATATTAGAATAGATTGTTGTTTAAACCTACCTGTTTTTCAGTTCAATTCATCTGGATATTGTGATTCATAGACCTCTATCTATTAACTGGCTTGTCGACCAGATAAAAAATCTTGGACTAATAATGGTGTCTAAGTGATAATAGTTACGATAAGGTGTGAGGCAAGTGTTAATAAACTATGTTGTAATAATGAAGTTTGATGCAGGAAGTTAAATGAATATTGTCAGCAGTTGCTTAGCTCGTTATTTAAATTCACCTTCAAAAGATTATAAAGCGGTTTCAACCAGTCCTCCTGACATCCTGAAGAAGATACTGCTACCCGGTGATATATTGCTGGTTGAGGGTGACAGACGCATTAGTGTGGCGATTAAATATCTGACTCAATCGACCTGGTCTCATGCAGCGATCTATGTGGGTGATGTATTTGATCAGGGCGGGGATGATCCCGATGTATTGATCGAAGCCGATTTGAAGAAGGGGGTGATCAGTGTGCCGCTTTCAACTTACTATGATATGCATACAAGGATATGTCGACCCAGGGATTTATCAAATGAAGATCGTCAGACCCTGATTAATTTTGTGGTCGAGCGAATCGGTTATCAATATGACATGAAAAATATCACTGATCTGATCAGATACCTGTTGCCTACGCCGCCAGTGCCGGTGCGCTGGCGGCGCAGGATGATAGCGCTGGGCAGTGGAGATCCCACCCGCGCCATTTGTTCAACATTAATAGCACAAGCCTTCCATGCCATTTGTTATCCCATATTACCTAGCATAGAAAAACAAACCTTGTCGAAAACGAATCCTGCGGTACGTGAAATTATGCACATTCGCCACTACAGTTTATTTACCCCCCGTGATTTTGATATCTCACCTTTTTTTGAAATCGTAAAACCAGTTCTGGTCGATGGTTTTAATTATAAAGATATAAAGTGGGCAAAGGAGAGTATGCCAGACCTGAATGTATAGTTAAGCAAAAATAAGATGTCTAACTATAAAAATAGTAAGTGAGTAAGTCTGGGCTTGATTCGACAGATTGAAAAACGTCCCAATATAAACTGACAGTTGCTTATAGCTGCTGAGCCAGAAGCGGAAGTTATAAATCAAAAGATTTTGACGCGGAGACGCAAAGACGCAAAGGGAACATATGAGATTTTTATAGGAGCACGCTTTAACTCTGTCCCATACATCGATACACACTATATTTCATTGCCCTTCAACAAGATAACCTTTGCGTCTCTGCGTCAAAGCTTTTTGTTTTGATATATTAAACAGCCGGTTCAGGGTGTTTGAAGCCATTCAGCCCAGACCTGAATTGTCAGACTTAATCAGTGATTCCCTTCCTATAGTCAGATCAGGCAATATTGAGCACAGTATGCCTTAAAAAATTATATATGATTAATGTATACAAATAGTCGCATGTTGTGTATTTTTCATCAGTTTACGAAATGCATCCGCGCTTACGTGTATGAGTTCCTCGTGGTTACCCGATTCGAAATAAACATCAGGACAGTCATCCAGACTGTAATCGACAATGGTTTTCATGC
>JBLYYN010000140.1:0-21392 GCA_048550535.1 Gammaproteobacteria bacterium | reverse complement strand
CCGCGTTTAGTCAGCGGATTGCTGGTGCAATATCGGGCATAGTCGTAATCGATAAACCGATAGGGCAAATGTTCATCACGACCCTGGGGTATGCCCAGTCGTGTGGTCTGGATGATGGTCTGTGTTTGATATGACTGGTCTGCGAAATAAAATCGTTGCCGATCGAACCCCTGCTGGTCCCAGTCAGTTACTTTCAGGTTTAATGAACGGCACAACAGAGTCTGACCACTGCATAATTTATGGACTGGGCGTAGTTCACCACTTGCAGCAGGATTCAATGCCTGCATCAATTGAATAGTATTGTCTGTCTGGGTGCCGGTTTCGGCATGGGGGAAAGCTGATTTAATCAGTACGGCATTGCCGTCACCCTGGCAACTAACATTCAGTGAATCCTTCCCCCGCGCATAATACATATATAGGGTGCCTGCGGGCATAAACAGCGCTTTGCGTTTTTCTGTGTAACCCAGAGATGCATGGCTGCCCTTGTCAGTCAGGTAATAGGCCTCGGTTTCGATAATTTGAGCAGTCAGCCAGGTATTCTTGTATTTGTGACGAATCAGCTTGCCTAATAGTGATTGCGCCACTGAACAGGCATCACTTTCAAAAAAATGGGATTCAAGTATTTTCATGGTGAAATGTTCAGCATTGAATAAGTGTCTGAGGCGGCTATTATATCAACTGCTTAGTGAGTGTTTAACCATTCTGGATGGGTGATTGAAATTGTCAATGGTATCGATAGATATAAATTAGTATATATTTATTTAATTATACTTGTAATTATTTCCATAGAGATTATGTTATGCAGTTCTTTTGTATGAAGAATTTACTGGGGGGAATGCAGGGTTATTTCTCCCAGACTGGTTTAATTATTATAATAGGAGCCTGATATGGGTGTACTTGTTGGTCGCGAAGCGCCAGATTTTACTTCAGCAGCTGTTCTGGGGAACGGCGAAATTGTTGAAGATTACAACTTTAAGAATGCTACAGACGGTAAATATGCCGTAGTTTTCTTCTACCCACTGGACTTTACTTTTGTCTGTCCCTCTGAGCTGATTGCATTCGATCATCGCCTGCAAGAGTTCACCAAGCGTGGAGTTGAGGTTATAGGTGTTTCTATCGATTCACATTTTGCGCATAATGCATGGCGTAATACACCGGTCAATGAAGGTGGTATAGGTCCAGTGAAATACACTCTGGTTGCTGATATGACACATGCGATCTGCAAAGCTTATGACGTTGAGACGCCAGACGGTGCCGTTGCCTTCCGAGGTTCTTTCCTGATAGATAAAGAGGGAATGGTACGTCATCAGGTGGTCAATGATCTACCTTTGGGACGTAATGTTGATGAGATGTTGCGTATGATCGATGCCCTGCAGTTCACCGAAGAGCATGGTGAAGTCTGTCCTGCTGGCTGGAGTCAGGGTGATGTTGGCATGAAGGCCACTCCGGATGGAGTAGCCAGCTATTTGGCCTCTGAAGCCGACAAGCTGTAAAATAATCAGTTTGTGGTAGAAAAAAGCCCGCCTTAGTGCGGGCTTTTTTTATGCTTGATGTGCATTTAATGGATAATCTGCTCAGGGTTTGTAGCCGCAGCTTGCACTGCCCATTCTTCGATCAATGCAAACAATTGATGATCCAGTATGGGTTTGGTGATACAGGCGTCCATACCTGCCTCCATGAAAGTTTCCTGTTCGTGGGGTAAGGCATGAGCAGTGAGTGCTATTACCGGTGTATGGCGTTTTCCCAGTTCTGATGCACGTAATTTTTCAGTCACGTCGACACCGTTCATACCAGGCATGCGTATGTCCATCAGGACTAAATCAAATTCGCATCTTATGGCATGGTCAAGTGCATCATTGCCGTTATCAGCTTCAGTAATGTGAATACCTCTCTGACCCAGTAAGGTTGCAATTAATTTTCGGTTAATGGCGTTATCATCGGCCACCAGTACTTTCAGCCCGTTATACATCTTAGGTTCCTGCTTGGGTACACGCATGGTTTTTTCTTCATATTCTGAAATTTCCAGTATAGGTATATGAATCCAGAAGCGTGAACCTTGGGGCAGATTGTCTTTAACACCGATCTCTCCACCCATCATTTCAACCAGCTGCTTGGAAATGGCTAGTCCTAATCCGGTTCCAGATTGGTGTTTGTACAGAGTGGTGTTGCATTGTGCCTGGGTAAAAGCTTCAAATAGGCGAATTTTGTCCGAGTCGTCTATGCCTTTACCGGTATCTATGATTTCTATGAGAAGATGCTCGCTGGTTTTTTTAGGATGCAGGCTTACATTGAGTTGTATCACGCCCTGTTTGGTAAACTTGATGGCATTGCCCACTAAATTTGACACTACCTGGCGTAAGCGCAACGGATCGGTGGAGATACATTCCGGTATATTGTCAGATAAGTTGAATTCCAGTGCCAGTTGTTTGCTGGTGGCATCTGCTGAAAATAATCGTGCTACCGGAGCCAGGCAATCGTTGATTTTTGTGGGCTGGAACTGTAATTCCATTTTCCCTGATTCGATACGGGAGAAATCCAGAATGTCATTAATGATGGTGAGGAGATCGTTGATTGATATATTAATGGTATCGA
The DNA here is from genome assembly GCA_048550535.1 of Gammaproteobacteria bacterium. Taxonomy (GTDB): domain Bacteria; phylum Pseudomonadota; class Gammaproteobacteria; order SZUA-229; family SZUA-229; genus CBDULX01. The sequence goes on along the minus strand of JBLYYN010000140.1, from coordinate 18,800 downwards.
CATAATCACGTTGGGTATTATCCAGTTCGGTATTGGCTAACAGGTTGGTAAAACCCAGTACTCCATTCATGGGTGTGCGGATTTCATGGCTCATATTGGCCAGGAACTGGCTTTTGGCCTGGTTAGCCTGTTCCGCCTGTTCCTTTGCCTTGATCAAAGCTTCTTCGGCTTTCTTTTTCGCAGTAAAGTCCCGTCCAGTGCCTTCAACGCCTATGATATTGCCATGTTCATCAAGCAGGAAATGAGCATTGGTGGACATCCACACGGTGGAGCCGTTTTTATGGCGTAGTGTGACGATGTACTGTTCAACATGACCGCCATTATCAGCCAGTGCCTTGAGAAAAGTGTCACGTTGATCGGGGTGGGTGTAGTATTCCTTGATATTATGCCCCATGAATTCATCAGGTTTATAACCCAGAAGGGGTTTCACCGATGAAGATACAAACGTTAATTCACCATCGGCGTCGGTACGATAATAAGTATCCTGCAAATTATCCAGAATACCTTTCAGTTCGCGTTCTGATGTTCGTAATTTGTTCTCGATTTGCTTGTGGTTTTCGATTTCCTGATTTAGTTTCTGATGCTGCTGTTTAAGAATTCTGGTCGAGTTTAGCCAGAGAGCGGTAGTGGTCAAGCTGATGAGAATAAATATGATTAGTAGAATCAGCATTTTCAGTCCTCTAGAGTAGCATTCAGTATATCGAATATATGTTGATTAAATGCGACTAGATAAATGATTTCAGGAAATTTGTGGCTGCTCAGGAAGGAAGAAATTTCCTGCACAGCAATTTTGGCAGCCTGTTCAACAGGGTAGGCATAGGCGCCACAGCTTATGGCCGGGAAGGCCAGGCTGCTTAGTTGATGATCACATGCCAGTTGCAGGCTATTATGATAGCAATCGGCCAGTTGCTGGGATTCACCCTGGTTGCCGCCTCGCCATATCGGACCCACCGTATGAATAACATAAGTGGCAGGTAACTCATAGCCCCTGGTTATTTTGGCTGCTCCGGTGGCGCATCCGTTTAATAGCTTGCACTCTTGCAGAAGTTCGGGGCCGGCCGTACGATGAATAGCACCATCCACACCCGCCCCGCCCAACAGGCTGTTGTTGGCGGCATTGACGATGGCATCTACATCGAGCGTGGTGATATCATTTTGTACAATGTGTATATTGTGCATCTATTTTTTCCATCGTACTGCATTAGAGACATCGTCAAAAAAACTGCTGGAGAATTTGCCTTCGGGACTATAACTGAGTCCCAGCAGCACCAGCGCTAAAATTAGAGCAATGAAAATAATGGCACCGATTTTTTCGCTTCTATCGAATTTATGGCGTTTTTTTCGGTTACTCATATGTGACTCGGCTATATGGTGTTTTGTATATCCTATGGAAAAGACGGGTTAAATCAAGTGCTAAACTGGCTAATCAGCTAATATTCGGATTTCTGGGTATATTACGGTTCAAAATATTATCTCTGGCAATGTGGGCAATAATAACTGGTACGTTGTTGTTGCCTGATCATACGTATCGGGCGACTGCATTGCGGGCATGGCTTGTTATGTTTGCCGTAAACCGATAGTGTTTGCTGGAAATAGCCGGGTTGACCATCTTCTCGAGTGAAATCTTTCAGAGTAGTACCTCCCTGCTTGATGGCGGCTGAGAGCACGGTTTTGATCTCCGCAACCAGTATTTTATAGCGCTGTAATGAAACTTTGTTTGCACTGCGTTTGGGGTTTATTCCTGACATGAACAAAGATTCATTGGCATAAATATTTCCTACCCCGACCACCACATGACTGTCCATGATGACCGATTTGATGGCCGCTTTTCGGTTGCGTGTAGAAAGATATAAATATTCGGCATCAAATTCGCTGGATAGAGGTTCCGGGCCGAGTGAATTTAGTAATTTATGTTCTAATGGGTCTTTACGGCTGAATAATACACAGCCGAATCGCCTGGGGTCACGTAAGCGTAAAGTTTTTTGGTTAGCGAATACAATGTCAATGTGATCGTGTTTTTCGGCAGCACTACTGGATGGGCAAATGCGTAAACTACCGGACATACCAAGATGGATAATCACGGTACCTGCCTGGGTGTAGAGCAATAAATATTTCCCACGACGGCCAACAGCCTGGATGGATTGACCTATTAAATGTTTTTTTAATGTGGCAGGGATTGGCCAGCGCAACTGGCGTTGTCGTACAATAACATCGTTAACGGTTTGATTGATGATGTGAGGTTCGATACCGCGGCGGCTGGTTTCTACTTCGGGTAGTTCTGGCATGCTTATATACTATTCTGATTTCGCGCTAGGTTGATCCAGTCTGAACAGGCGATTATACATTTCACTGTCTAAATGATATTCGATGCCCAGTTGTTTTTGGCCGAGAATTAACCAAGGGCTGGTGTCACTGATTTCTAACTCAACCGTCTTGCCTGAATCGAGTTCAATCACCAGTGATCCTAGCTGTTTTCGTGGCAGATAGGCATGAACGGCGAAGGCCTGAGCATGTCGCCAGTGCTCCAGCAGGACCTGTATTTGATCGGCGCTTGCCTGTTGTTTGCCTGATAATGACCAGTGCCCGTCATCCTGTTGAAGCAGGCTGAAATCGGGTAAATGAAGCCCGCTGATAAGGTGCCCGGAATCAAGAATTTTCAAGTCAACAAAACTGCTGGGTTGTGAACTGATTAATGGATAAATCTGATCATTGATAAGGCTGATGAACTTTTCAGTTTGTATATAACGTTGCTTAGTAACCGGATTTTGTTTGCCAAAGTGTATAGCTTGATTATTAAATAATATGCTGGCGCGAGGTGTATCAAGGCCAAAAGATTTTAGTTTTTCTGTGTTGATGTCATAACTATTAGCAATAGCTATATCGATCAGATCCAGCAGCATGTTAACTCGAAAACTGTGAGCGCGAGCGGTATAAGGCGTGCTCATACGCCATTCGCTGTTGTTTTTATTTAAAACTATGTCGCCCTGAGGGCGGGGTATGGTTATCTGTTTAATATCTTCGCGCTTGATATCTAAAAGAGATTTACCTGTAGTCTGTTTGATATTAATAGTTTGGATAGTGAAACTGATTAATACAATGACGATCAATAGCAGTAGTAGATTAAGCAGGTTGCGGGCTTTCATTGACGAAGACGGCGTTTGTTCCAAATATAAAAACCACTGGCCAGCAATAGCAGTGGCAGCAGAATAAGAAAGCCGAATCCGATGATGGCGATCTGGCTGTCATCAAGATTGAGCTGAGTATCAGGTGCATTTTTAACTGAGATAGAAATCAAGGCCTCATCTTCGGTTAACCAGTTCAGGCTGTTCATGGTGAATGTTAAATTGGCTCCCTGGCCAATATTATTATTGGATATAAAATCAGTGTCACCAATAATCACGATGCGTTGCTGTTTTCCTTCATGCTCGCGTTGTAGCGCCAGACCAATACTTAACGGCCCTTTGGTGTCACCCTGTTCCAGGTCAAATTTTGCGTCGATGATAAACCCATCTGTCTCTGACCAGCTGCTATCCTGAGTGAGCAAAATAGGGGTGCTTTGCCATTCCTCGTTTTCCCGGGCATATAACGCGGAAGCGGTGATGAACAGGGTGAAATATTTCATATTCTCAGTAATCGGATGCAGTTTATAGCTGAGAATAGGCAGTTTGGCCGGATGAGTAATATTTAACACGGTACGCAGGTTCTGATCGTCATCCACCACTACACCATCAATAAACTGAACCTTGAGATGTTGGGCAAGAGCTTCCAGTCCAAGCTGTTCACCGGGATCCTGCAGCCACAGCAAGTTGCCGCCCTGATCGATGAATTGTGTGATTTGTTCGATTTCACCGGCTAACAAAGGGTGTGATGGTGAACTGATGACCAGTGTACCATCAATGTTTTGCAGAGAATGTTCGAGCAGTTGCAGAGACTTTAATGCAAAGCCCTGACTGACCAGCTGGTTAGATAAAGTGTTGTAACCTAAGGGTGAAATATCGGTTGGCTTGCGTTCACCATGACCGCTTAAAAAGTACAATGTCGCCTTGTGCTCACGGGACAGGCGTAACAGGGCATTGCTGATGTTCTGTTCACTGAGGCTGTCTATGGTTTCTGTTTGTTGCTTATATTTAATAATGGTTTGGCCATAGCGGGAGATGTTATCGGCCCTGGCAAGATCCGGTTCCAGTTCTGGATTGACCAGTCTGTAGCTGATGTCAGGTTTTATCCTTTGATATCGACCTAAAATATCATTGACTGCCTGTTCCATGGAGATATCTTCTACCTGGTAACTACGAATCAGTACCGGCCCATCCAGGGAAGCCAGTAATTGCTGAGTATCCTGGCTGAGGGAGTGGCGATTGCCATATGTCCAGTCGCTGTAGAAACTGTACTGGGTGCTGAGCCAGGCCAGCAGGCCGATACTGATGCTGAACAGAGTAATAAAAATCAGTAAATGGAGTCGGTTTAAAATGGTGCTTTTGTTTAATAAGGCCATATTATTGTAGTCTTTGGCTATCGAGCTGGCGAATGCTGAGAATGATAAAACTCAGTATAAACAGCAGGTAATACACCAGGTCGACACTGCTGATGATGCCTCGTAACATCGGTGTGTTGTGACGAATAATGGATAAATAGGCAAAAACACTGTCCTCATTGCCGCGGGCGGCGGCATCGACGATCCATAACATAATCAGCAGGCCGAAGCTACTGACTGCCGCTACCACAGGATTTCTGGTCAGAGTCGAAATATAAAGTCCTGCGGCAGCAAAGGCTGCTAGTAGCAGGAATTGTCCCAGTATGCCCGCTAACAGTTTGCCGCTGTCAAGATCGGTTCCCCAGTAGAGACTGAGTGGCAATAATGCCATCTGGACTAGCAGGATCAGTAAAAACAAAAGGATGCCGAGGTATTTGCCTAGAATAATTTGAGTCATACTGATGGGTGATGACAACAGCAGATTGATTGTACCGCTGCGTTTTTCCTCGGCAATCAGGCGCATGGTCAGCAACGGGCAAATCATTAATAATAAAATGCTGGCAGAACTGAACATGGGAGCGACGACCAGGTCGCTAACACCAGGAGCGCCTTGCATGGCTGATAATTGAGCCTGCAAGGCAAAAAAAGTCTCAATCTGGGCGAAAAATATCCAGGACAGAATAAATTGCATAACCGCCAGTATGATCCAGGCCAGGGGCGACAGAAACAGGCTGCGTAGTTCTCGCATGGCGATGGTTAAGATCATGCGGCCTGATCTCCAGTTAATGTTTCACCGGAAGTCAGTTCAACGAAAATTTGTTCCAGTGCACTGGCTTCGGGCATCATTTCCAGCAAACCCCATTGATGCTTAACTGAGAGTTCAGCAATTTTTGGTGCCGCCGCCTCTATGTCATCGACATGGATACGAAATCTATTCCCGCTGATGGCACTACAGTCTCTGATAAAGTCCTCATTACTCAGGTTTGAAATATCCGGTGCTTGTTTAAAGGCCACAATTAAACAGCTGCTGCCTTTGTATTGATTCAGTGCATGAATACTACTGCTGTATACCAGTTGTCCCTGATTAATAATCTGCACCTTGTTACAGATAGCCTGAACTTCCGGCAGAATATGGGTGGATAGAATCACTGCATGGTGTTGTCCCAGTACTGTAATCAATTTACGTATTTCAAGAATCTGGTTCGGATCCAGACCAACGGTCGGTTCATCGAGAATCACCACCTCCGGCTGGTGCAAAATGGCCTGGGCAATGCCGACTCGTTGCCGGAAGCCCTTGGACAGGCTTTCGGTCAAGCGTGAACCCTGCCCGGATAATCCACAGCGTTGTTTGGCCAGTTCTACCGAGCCAGCTAGCTGGCTTTTTGTTAGCCGACGTAAACGGCCACAATAAGTCAGGTATTCATCTACCGTTAATTCAGGATACAGCGGTGGTATTTCAGGTAAATAGCCAATTTTCTGTTTTGCTGCAGTGGGTTTTGCCTGTAGATCGATACCATCAATCAGTATCTGTCCTTCAGAAGGCGGCAGCACCCCGGCCAGCATTTTCATGGTGGTGGACTTGCCGGCGCCGTTAGGACCCAGAAAGCCGAGTATATCCCCCTGCTGCAATTCAAAGCTCAGGTCTTTCACCGCAAGGTTAGGACCATAACTCCGAGATAGCTTGTGTGCCTGAATGAGTAGTTTTGACATGGCATAGCATAGTAATCAGCTAGGAGCGGATAGGCAAGGCAGATGATTTACAATTTGCTAAACATGTAAACTGAAGCCCAAATAGAGGTTACATCGGTACACTTAATATGCGGGATAAATGGAAAATATATTTCCCAGAGTTTTTCGTATCTCCGGCAGTTTCAGGTATTTCCCCTGGCTAGGCTCATCCCAGTGCAAACAAATCAGCTTGCGTACCTGTGGCTGTATATCAGATCGAAGATAAAACTCAGTGGCAAAGCCCAGGATTCCCGGGCCACCGGAGTCACTGAGGGTTATATTGGCATACATGAAGTATCGATTAACTTCGTGATCGTTGTCATTAACTTTATAAATTTTAAACTGATCCGGTTTTATGGTTTGTGGCTCATCACTCAGGGTGCTGATCTCAAATTCACAATAGGGATAATATCTGTCGATAGATTTCTCTTCGATAATCTGGCCATACTGAATAAAGGTTCTGGCGCGATGGGGTCGAATGCTGAGGCTTTGGTGTAACTCCAGGGTAGAGCCAACCGGTAAAACGTATAAACTGGAGTTTTCATCGGTGACTGGAGTATTGCTGCAGGCGGTTAGTAGCAGGTTGAGGCAAATCATTAGTCGAAGCATCATGACAGTGACTCCAATAGATATTCTCACCAGTATGCACAGCAATGGCCATCAGGCAAATATTGTCAGTGCGCGTGGCAGCTCAACATATGAGCAGCCATAAGGTATATTGCTAAGATTCTAACAAACTTGATAGATGTGTTATATGGCGGATTCCTGGCTGGGTGTGGATACAGGCGGTACCTTTACCGATTTTGTGTATTTTGATGGAAAATCGGTGAAGGTGCACAAGGTATTATCGACACCGGAAGCACCGGAGCGGGCAATATTACAGGGCATTGAAGAACTGGCCATTGATACGCAAGGCCTGAGGCTGGTGCACGGTTCTACGGTAGCGACCAATGCGGTCCTGGAAGGCAAGGGCGTGCGAACTGCCTATATAAGCAACCGTGGTTTTGCCGACCTGATTCAGATCGGACGCCAGGCGCGACCCGAACTCTATAATTTACAGCCACTGGACGTGCTGCCCTTGCTGGCAGCGGAATATTGCCTGGAAGTGGATACCCGATTGTCCGCTGAAGGTCAGCTATTAACTCCTCTGGATGAATCTGAGCTGCTGGAGTTAAGTCATCGACTTCGTGTGCTCAAGCCTGATGCGGTGGCTATTAACCTGTTGTTTTCCTTTCTCGATGATACCCAGGAGAAAGCCATTGAAGCGGTGGTTCCGCAGGATATGTTTGTCTCCCGCTCATCAGATGTGCTAGCCGAATACAAGGAATATGAAAGGGGGATGACAACGGTGCTAAATGCCTATGTTGGGCCTCTGATGGAAGGCTATTTGCAGCGCCTGGACGAGGCGCTGGGCAATATCAGTCTGTCCGTCATGCAAAGTTCCGCTGGTACCATAGATGCGATCAGGGCCGGGCGACATGCGGTCAATTTGCTGTTATCCGGTCCGGCGGGTGGTTTGAAAGGGGCCAGTTATGTGGCGGGGCTTGATCAGCAGTCGCGTTTGCTGACCTTTGATATGGGCGGGACCTCGACGGATGTAGCCCTGATCGATGGTGAGCTACGTCTCACTTCGGAAGCTAAGATCGGTGATTATCCAGTGGCTGTGCCCATGGTGGATATGCATACCATAGGAGCCGGTGGCGGATCTATTGCCCGGGTGGATGCCGGTGGTCTGTTGCTGGTCGGCCCGGAGTCTGCGGGTGCCAGCCCAGGTCCGGCCTGTTATGGAAATGGCGGTCAGCAGGCGACGGTTACCGATGCCAATCTGGTGCTGGGTCGATTACAGGCATCGGCGTTTCTCGGTGGTGATATGGTGCTGGATGTCGATGCTGCCCATGATGTGATCGCAGCCATTGCGGATCGTTTATCAATGACCGTGGAGCAGTCTGCACTAGGCATAATCGATATAGCCAACGAACATATGGTGCGTGCCCTGCGGGTCATATCCGTGCAGCGTGGGCATGATCCGAGGGACTTTACCCTGGTGTCGTTTGGCGGCGCCGGCGGCCTGCATGTTTGCGCACTGGCCGAAGCCCTGGATATGGAAAGGGCTCTGGTTCCGGTTCAGGCGGGTGTGCTTTCGGCCCTGGGTATGCTGGTGGCGGCACCCGCCCGTGAAATGTCTCAGACCATGAATGGCCTGCTTTCGACATTTGATGTCACAGCCCTGGAGCAGGGTTTTGCCGTGTTGCGAGCCAGGGCCATGGAGGAGATGGCCGAAGAGCTGGCGGGTGCCGAGGCCGATACGGTCTATAGTGTGGACCTGCGTTATCGAGGACAAAGTTTTACCCTGAATCTGCCCTGGTCAGATTTCTCGACACTGGATGAAGCATTTCACCAGCTGCACCAGGCTCATTATGGGCATAGCCTGGATATTCCTGTGGAGCTGGTGAATATCAGGGTCAGCGTGCGGGGGCCGCAGCCGGCGTTTAGATTACCGAAAAGGGGTTTCAATCAGTCATTCGCGGTCAGTCAATTTGAGGCTAAGCTGTTCGGGATCGATCAAGCGGTGCCCGTGTTTGTCAGGGATGATCTAGTGGACGGGCAGAAAGTGACGGGGCCCGCACTGGTGGTTGAGCGTGTAGCCACTACGTATGTCGATGAAGGCTGGCAGTGTATTGTGGATAGCTGGGGCAACCTGCATCTTACCTTGTTATGACTTCGGCATTGCTGTAATCAGAGCCCATCTGATTCTAATGATTTTTGGTGCTTGTCTGTGCGTGTCCGCGTACTTTTTGTTGTCATCACTGTAGAGCTAGTGGATTAAGATTTTAATGTTGTATTTACTTCATTGGCCCAGTTTATGGCCTGTAGGTTAATTTTAGAAAGTGCTTCCATTTCAATTTCACCATAGCTGGCTGACTCCCAATTGCCCTGTTCAATGGCCAGTGCACATGTCAGCGCTTGCCCCATGTTGCCAGCTTTATTGATAATGGCCTGTTTGATGTCGTCTGATAGGGGTAGCGGTTCGAGTAAGCTGTTGATGGGCCTTTCCATTAAAATATCCAGGGCGGAGAACATACCTACTGTAAAATAACTGTCGCTTGAACCGAGCACTGTCTGCCTGGCCAGCAGTTCGCAGGTTTTTGCGCGTATCATGGAGAGCTGAACCAGTTCAACTGGACGGTCATGCATGCTGCTCATGGCGAGCATGGATGCCCAGCCAGTGAGCTTGCGTCGTCCCAGTATGACAATAGCATGTCGTATTGACTCCACCTTATTGGGCAGGTTGAAAAATGCGGAGTTAATCAGCTTAAGTAACTTGTAGCTGATGCTAAGATCGGTGTTGATGGTGTTTTCTAGCTGGGAGATATCGGATCCTGCATTATGCAGGGTAGACAGCAGGTTCATGATGGAAAGCTTGTTGGTTTCCAGGGTGTTGCCCTTGATGATTCTGGGGTGACTGAGGAAATAACCCTGAAAATATTCGAAACCTTTGTTCATATAGTCTTCATAATCATCCAGAGTTTCAATTTTTTCTGCGAGTAATTTCAGATCGAATTTTGCCAGTACTTTTTTCCTCAGTATTAATTCTTTATCAGAAATATTTTTTATATCAAGGCGGAGAATATCGATATAAGGCAGTAGTGGTAGCAGGCCTGGACGGTCCTTGATGTCCTCTATCGCCAGGATAAACCCAGCCTGTTTGAAATTAATAATGGCCTGGATGACCTGGTCGGTGATCCAGGTATCTTTCTGGATGTCGAGGATGATGTTCTCTGGTTGTACGGGCAGAGCGTCCTGGTTTTTCAGGAAATAATCACTAAGATTTATACAGGCTTTACTTTTGCCGACCAGATTTTCCAGTCCCATATCCACAAATGTGTTGATGATGACATGGGAGGTGGCATTATTGCCATTGCGGGGTATATCGGCTGTATTTTTCTGGCTGGATCGAAACAGCAATTCATAGGCATAAACGCCAAGGTTTCGGTTATAGATGGGTTGTCGCCCTACAAATATTTCGTGCATCCAGAAGCGCCTTGTGTTCCCTAGATTGCGTTTAAAACTTCATCTGCCCAGTTCAAAGCGGTGATGTTGATGTTGGCCAGTTGTTGCTCATCCAGTTGTTCAAAGCGGATGTTCACCCAGTCAGAAGTCTCCTGGGCCAGAGTACAATTCAGTGCCTGTCCAAATTTTCCTTCCCGGTTAAGTAGTGCGCCGATAATGTTGTCGGTGAGTGGCAGAGGTGTGATCAGGTTTTCCAGGCTTTGATCCATTAACAGATCAAGTGCTGAAAACATGCCAACGGTAAAAAAAGAGTCCAGGGCAGTAAGCTGCGCATGTTCTGCCAGCAGCTCGCAGTTTTTGGCACGGGTCATGGCGATACGCACCTGCTCCCGGGGTTTATAATCAAGCCCGGTCAGTGCCATCAGAGATGCCCAGCTACACAACTGTTTACGTCCCAGCATAACCACGGCATGTCGGATCGACTCAATTTCATTGGCTCGATTAAAGAAAGCGGAGTTGATCAGTTTGAGGATCTTATAACTCAGGGCAACATCTTTGCTGATAATAGCGTCGATAGAATCGATATCTGTTTCCGAGTTATGCAAAATGGACAGCAGATTCATAATGGTCAGCTGGTTATCCGACATGCTGGCACCTGACATGACCTTGGGGCGGCTGAGAAAATAGCCCTGGATATAATCGAAGCCTAAATCTCTGCAGGTTTCATATTCATCGTAGGTCCTGACATGGTCTGCTAGAAGAGTCGAGTGTTTTTTTCGCAATTGTTTAACATGGGAGCTGATCTGATCAGCATCCAGTTGCTGGATATTGATATCAATAATATGGGCAAATTCCGCTAATGGTTGTAGATGTTGATGGAGCAGGTAGTCGTCGATTGCTAGTCGGTAGCCTTTTTTGCGTAACTGGTGCGCACCTTCAACCAGGTCGTCATCGGCTTTGATATAGTCGGGGATTTTTAGAATTATTTTTTCGCTAGATAAGGGAGGAAAAGTTTTGCTGCGCAGGACATGTTCGGCCAGCCGGAGAAAAGCAATATTGTCATTTACCAGTTTATCAATGCCAATATCGAGGAATGCGCCGAGGATAAGGCGGGAACTGGCCATGTCGTCATTGTGGCCTGTATATTCATCTTTGCTGGAACGACTGTTACGGGACATCAGTTCATAGGCAAAAATCTCCAGATCCTTGTTGTAGATGGGTTGGCGGCCAATAAATATCTCAGGCATTTGATTTCCAGTGTTCTAATCTGTGATTATCCCGGGAACCTCTGATCAAGTCGTGATCGTTTTATGCTGGCTAAAAGCGTCCAGATTTTTCCCGGTATCCGTATTCCTGCCGAGTAGCTATTGGCGGCAAGATGCTATAAGGGCATTTTTAACCCGTTAGCTTGCTGGTCGCACAAATATGAGCCAGGTTGAAATGCCCTTTGTAATGGGGCTGGATGCTTTGCCAGCCTGATACTAATGAGTATAGACGCTTTGCCAATGTTGGCTGATCAGGTTTGGGGGAAGGTTAAAAAATGTGAAACTGATGACGGGGACTGTAAACGGGTTTATACAGCCAAAAAAAAACCCGCAATGCGGGTTTTTTTTGGCTGTCTTCATGGAATTATTTGATCTTGGCTTCTTTGTACATAACATATTTACGTACAACAGGATCAAATTTTTTGATTTCCATTTTTTCAGGCATATTTCTCTTGTTTTTATCAGTGGTATAGAAATGTCCAGTACCGGCTGATGAAACTAATTTAATTTTCTCGCGCATGATTAGGCTCCTTATACTTTCTCGCCACGTGCGCGCATATCTGCCAGCACAGTGTCGATGCCTTTTTTGTCGATAAGGCGCATGCCTGAGGTTGAAACACGCAGTCTTACGAAGCGTTTTTCACTTTCCACCCAAAAACGATGGTTGTGTAGATTAGGCAAAAAACGACGACGCGTTTTGTTATGCGCATGCGATACATTGTTACCTGTCATCGGACGTTTGCCGGTGACCTGACATACTCTGGCCATGAAAGACTCCAGTAAATACTCAATTTGGACAGTTGCTGACCCAGCCAGGGCTAACAAATGTCTGAAATCCGAAAGGGGCGTGATAATAGCGGATTTATTCCTGCCTGACAAGCATAACATCCAGCTATCGATGGATTTTGGCTCGGCAGGGCTTTGCGGGTATAGTATCAGGGCCTGACGGGCCTGTACCCCCCTTTATTAAGAAGTGATAAGAGAATTTGATGGATAAAGTGTATATACGAGACCTACGTATTGAGACAGTAATCGGCATTTATGACTGGGAGCGTGAAATCCGCCAGACCGTTAGTCTGGACCTGGAAATGGCTGCGGATATCCGCAGAGCGGCGGATTCCGACAGTATCGAGGATACTCTGGATTACAAATCCGTGGCCAAGCGACTGATCCAGTTTGTGGGTGATTCCGAATTCCAACTGGTGGAAACTCTGGCCGAGCGAATTGCAGGCATAGTCTTGAATGAATATGACGTGCCCTGGATGAAACTCCGTCTGAGCAAGCCTGGGGCGGTGACGGGCTCACAGGATGTAGGCGTGATTATTGAGCGTGAAAAATAGTGGTATGGGTGTATATCAGTCTGGGCAGTAATATTGATCGAGAAGCCAATACTCGAGCAGGCATCAGTGCCTTACAGTCTCAATATGGCGAACTGATCCTGTCTTCCGTCTATGAAAGTGAGGCAGTAGGCTTTGAAGGCAGTAGCTTTTTTAACATGGTGATTGCCCTGAAAACTGAAGAGCCGGTTGAGCGGGTAGCCCAGCGATTGCACCAGATCGAGGAGGATCACGGCCGGGTCCGTGGTGGACCCAGGTTTTCATCCAGGACCCTGGATCTGGATTTACTGCTATATGATGATTTGCGGCTGGATGAACCCGGTTTACAGATCCCCCGTGATGAAATCCTGCAGCGGGCCTTCGTGCTCTGGCCGCTGGCCGAAGTGGCTCCCGATCTGAAGCATCCCGTGGTTGGTAAAAGTTATGCCCAGTTGTGGTTTGAGTTCGACAAAAGCCAGGAACAGCTGAAACCCATCGTCTTCGACTTCGACTTCGATGTCGAAGACGAGTTATAAGTCTTAAGTCTTAAGTCTTAAGTCAAAAGATTTTGACTTATTCACTTTGTGGGTTATATTTTTTGACTTCCGACTTCCGACTTCCGACTTCCGACTTCCGACTTCCGACTTAAGCGAAAAATATCTATCCTGCTTGCTGGGCAGGGTCACTCAAACTTATAACTTAAAACTAGATATTCAAGCTGCGGCCGCCGCACACCGGGATCACCTGGCCGGTGATGTAGTCGGCATCCCGAATCAGAAACCTCACTGTTGCTGCTATATCCCTGGGTTCGCCCTGACGCTTGAGAGCCGTGCGCTCAAGGATGTCCTGCTGCAGCTGTGGATCCAGTTCGCTCTCCGGCCAGAGAATAGCGCCGGGGGCGACGCCATTGACCCGGATCTCCGGGCCCAGCTCCCTGGCCAGTGACTGGGTGAGCATGGCCAGGCCGGCTTTGGCTGCACAGTATACCGGATGCAGCTTCATGGGCCGGAAGCCATGTACATCCACAATATTGATAATATTGCCCCGGTTTTTGCCCAGAAAGGGGCTGGCCGCCTGGGACAGGAACAGCGGTGCCTTCAGATTGCTGCCCATCAGGTCATCCCAGTGTGCTTCGGTAATTTCTCCTACCGGAGTGGGATAAAAGCTGGAGGCATTATTGACCAGGGCACTAAGTTCACCCCAGTATTCTGCCGCTTTCTGAACCAGGCTATTGCAGTCATCTACCTTGAGCAGGTCGGCTTGCAGAATGATGGCAGAATCGGCGCGCAGGGCATTGAGTTCGTTGCACAACGCCTCGGCCTCATCTTTCGATGAACGATAATGAATCACGATATTCATCCCTTCAGCATGAAGCATGCGGGAAATTTCAGCACCTATGCGTTTGGCGGCGCCGGTGATTAATGCAGTCTGGTTTTGCATGTTAGAATGCCCGTCCTGTTTTTAAAAATATTGTACACCAATATGTTAGCACTGGATTTACCCGAACCCACCGATGAAGAAAAACAGCATAGTGCCCAATTGGTGGCTCATATTACAAACAACATTGATCGGTCGTCCGGCTGGATAAACTTTGCCGAGTACATGCAGCTGGCTTTGTACAGCCCGGGTTTGGGGTATTATGCTGCGGGCAGGCAAAAATTTGGTGAATCCGGCGATTTTATCACGGCGCCGGAACTGTCTCCCCTGTTTGCACAAACCCTGGCCCAGTCGATTGGCCGGCTGCTGGAAAGCATGGAGCAAGCCTGTGTGATTGAGTTTGGTGCCGGTTCAGGTGTACTTGCCAGTGGCCTGTTGCAAGAGCTGGAGGCACTGGAGCAATTACCGGATAAATACCTGATCATCGAACTCAGTGCTGAGCTCAAGCATCGACAGCAACAGCAAATTGTGCAGATGGTGCCTGATTTAGCTGATCGGGTGCAGTGGCTGGATCGTCTGCCAGATCAAAGCCTGAATGCAGTAGTGCTTGCCAACGAAGTGCTGGATGCGATGCCCGTGCGACGCTTCATCAAACAGCATGGCAGTATCTGCGATCTGGGTGTCAGCCATGATGCGGGTCAGTTGACTTTCGCCAGCACTAAAGCAGCAGATGATTTACAGGCAGCCGTGCAGACGATTGAGACTGATATAGGTCGAACATTCGATGAGTCTTATCAGTCGGAAGTGAACCTGAATATTGGGCCCTGGTTAGCATCTATCTACAATATGCTGGAGACAGGCGTAGTGCTGCTGATTGATTATGGTTACCCACGCGCAGAATATTATTTGCCAGAACGAAACATGGGTACCAGTATGTGTTATTACCGACATCGCACCCAGGACAACCCGCTCTGGTTCCCAGGCCTGCAGGACATTACCGCATTTGTCGATTTCAGTGCAGTTGCACAGCATGGCCAGGCCACTGGTTTTGAGCTTTTTGGATATACGTCTCAGGCCAATTTTTTGCTGGATAGCGGCTTGTCTCAGATACTGGAAGCTCAATTCAGCGGAGATAACAGGCAGCAATTAGAGCTGGCACAGCAGGCAAAGACTTTGCTACTGCCGACAGAAATGGGTGAGCGATTTAAGGTCATGTGTTTAACTAAAAAATGGCAGTATGATGTGCCTGGATTTGGCTTACGTAATTATATTTCGTCTCTTTAAGTGTTGCACATAGAATTATGTTTCAGGTTTTATGTTTCTCTTTATACATCGCCTGATCAGCGAAACTGACCAGATCATTGCTGTTATCGGCATCATCAGGGAATATGGCGATTCCAATACTGGCGCCAACTATTAGCTGGTGGTTGTGATGATGAATAGTTTCCTTTATGGATTCCAGCAGGATTTGTTTAGTTTTTTCAGCATTACTTCTTGATTCAATGTTTTTCAGCACAACAACAAATTCATCGCCACCCACCCTGGCCACAGTATCCAGGCCTCTTACCTTGTTCAGTATTCTTCTGGCAACGGCAACCAGTATGGTATCCCCTGCATTATGACCATAACGATCATTGATCGGCTTGAATTCGTTCAAATCGATAAATAACAGGGCAAGTTTTGAGTTATTCCTGTCAGAATCGGAAATGTCGTTTTCAAGTTTTATATAAAATGCATGGCGATTATAAAGACCGGTTAATGAGTCACGGCTGGCCAGTTCCTGTAAACGTTGTTCACGTTCCTTAATTTTGGTGATGTCAGAAATAATCACCACATAGTTGACAATATTTTCGTCATCGTCGTATATGGTTGAGATTCGCAGCCATTCATTGAATATGAAGCCTTGCTTATGTTTATTGGTTATTTCTCCAACCCAGTAACCCTGCTTGTTAAGATCAGACCAAAGTTTTTTGTAGAAGCCATAGTCATTGATGTCAGAGGATAAAATTCGAAGCGGGAGCCCTTGAACCTCCTGTTCGCTGTAGCCGGTAATGTTGGTGAATGCCTGGTTGCAGGCAATGATCTTTTTGTCAGGGTCGGTTATGAATATACCGTCGGTAGTGGTATCGTATATTTTGGCATGTAATTCGTTTTGTTGTTTGAGTCTTTTATACAGAATATAGTTGTTACAGAAGTGTCTGCTGATGAAAAAGCCGATAACTAATAGTGATATCCAAAGCGCACCAAATAGGCCAAAAATATGTTCTGTTATTTTGTTAAATATAATGGTATTGGGTACGTGTGATATAATTCTCCAGCTATAGAGCTTGGGATCTATGTGGTGATGGCCGGCATGCTCATCTTCCACTTCGCTACTGGAATAGCCACCAATGAATTCAACTGGATAAACCGTGGTATAAGTAAAAAGTCCATCAGCAACATGTATTTGGCCTGTTTCATTACGGATAATTTGTTCCCATACCTTGGCATGCTCAGAGGGAAAAGTATGCTCGGATTCATGCATAAAACCCCACTCTTTTGCTTTTTGATGCGATCTTATCCAGTAGCCATCATGATTAAGTAAGGCTACATGTCCGGTACTGCCAGACAGCATCTGGTCAAAATGATCCAGCATAGGCTGGGCAAGATAGTTGAGGACAAGAATCGACGTCTTTTTATTGTTTTTATCATAAAGGCTCATGGCGAAGCGGATCATTGGTGAGTGGGGTAACTCTATTTCTTGAAATTCCACATTCAGGTCGATGGGTGATATATATAATTCACCTGGGCCAAAGCCGATACTTTCCTGGAAATAGTAGCGATTACTTTTATCCTGGAGTTGATGTCTGGGAGTTACCGTTGTTTCACCCTGATTATATTCAACTCTGATCTGCTCCATACCTGTCAGGTCGAGAATCCTGACCATCCGATAAAGGCGTTTATGAATGAGAAAGGTTTTAAAATTCTCGATTAGTGACTGTCGAGTATGCAGGTCTGACGAATTTATGTAGTGCTGTAAATAGTCTTCATTAGCGAGTACGCTGATATCGGGTAGCACAATTTCAAAATCGCGAACCAGAGATATCTTGGCCAGATCAATCTGGATGATTTCATTAGAAGCTAGCTTGTTTTTAAAGTGGAAATAGTCACTAAATAAATAAGCCAGGAAGCTTATAGTAAGAAATGCTACGTAAGGCAGAAAAAAGCCAAGTAAAATACGAGGTTGGCTGTAAGTTTTCACTGAATAATTTCTTGCTAAATGACAGATCTCATCTGATTATAGACGGTTATACAATGCTTGCAGTTGAAATACAATGAAGATGTAACCGCTTTTAAAAAAGCAAATACAGCATGTTATTGAGAAATTATGCTTAATGACATAATTTGTAGATTGTTTTTTTCAACGTAATGGGAATAATAACCGTCTTTATGAACATGGCTTATTACTAACAGCTTGCTTAGCTGAGGTCGATTATGGATTTTATGCAGATTATTGTGCTGGCTATTGTACAGGGCTTGACTGAGTTTTTGCCAGTATCGAGTTCTGCGCACCTGATATTGGTACCCATTATCAGTGGCTGGCAGGACCAGGGACTGGTATTTGATGTAGCGGTGCATGTAGGTACGCTTTCCGCTGTGGTGCTGTATTTCAGAAAGGAGCTTTCCCGCATGACACTGTCCTGGTTTGGGTCAGTGTCCGGTAAAGGCATGGATCAGGATGCGAAACTGGCCTGGGCAGTGTTACTGGCTACAATACCAGTGGGCCTGGCGGGGTTAGTGTTCAAAGATTTTATTGCTGAACATCTGCGCAGTGCGTTTGTGATTGCCACCACCACCCTGGTGTTCGCATTGCTGCTGTGGTGGGCTGATCATTATGGACGCAGACAACGTAATGAGTATTCCATTGGCTGGAAAGACATATTAGTGATTGGTGTAGCCCAGGCCATGGCATTAATACCCGGCACTTCCCGTTCAGGAGTGACCATGACTGCGGGCTTGATGATGGGGCTTGATCGGCAGGCGTCAGCCAGGTTTTCGTTTTTACTGTCAATCCCGGTTATTGTACTGGCTGGGGGGCTGGAAGCTGTGGAATATCTTGAGCATGCTGATGTTACCGATATGTTGCCGCTACTCAGTGGAGCGATTATATCGGGTGTTAGTGCATACTTCTGTATCCATTATTTCCTGAAACTGCTGGAACGCATCGGCATGTTGCCATTCGTGATTTACCGTATTGTTCTGGCGCTGTTACTTTACCTGGTGTTTGCATGAGCCAACGAGTTCTGCGTTATCGAAGTCTGTGGTTATTTATCGGCTGGAGTTTGGTGATACTAGTGATATACGGTTCTTTGACGACAAAGCCTGTACAGCTGGATGTCAGGTATTTTGACAAATTCAGTCACCTGTTCAGTTATTTCGTATTGATGGGCTGGTTTGTCCAGATATATTCAAAATATAGTCAGCGCCTATTTTGGACACTGTTTTTTGTTGCTCTGGGTATAGCACTGGAGTATTTACAGGCCCTGGGCGGTGTACGTTATTTCGAATGGGCAGATATGCTGGCTAATTCTACAGGGGTTTTATTGGCGCTGATGCTTGCTCCAACGCGTTTTGCCAACAGTTTACACT
>JBLYYN010000139.1:0-8941 GCA_048550535.1 Gammaproteobacteria bacterium | reverse complement strand
CATTCTGTCATTTCAGTAATATTAAAATCCAGATAGCTGGAGGGGTTTTCCACAACCAGGACTTGACCAAGATAATCCTGTACTTTATTAATTTTGTCGGCAATCTGATAAAGTGCCTCTGTTGTATAAGGAAAAGGCATTAATTCATGTACATAATGATGACCTGCCGATACCCAGGCAAGGTGATCTGATACCTGACTGGGTTGATACCTTTGTACTAACTGCTTCAGTTTGCTCAGGTATTTATTATTAACTGGGTCAGTGGAAGCCAGCGACAGGCCTACACCGTGAAATGATACTGGATAGTACTCTGTTATTTTTTCCAGGCAATACAGGGGCAAGCCACCGGCCCCCATATAGTTGTCTGTAAGTACCTCAAACCAGGAAATATCGGGTTTGCTGTCGAGTATGGTCTGATAATGTTCAGAGCGCAGGCCAATACCTGAACCCCTCAAATTTGTGGCTTTCATCAGAAATACCCCTGCTTACTGTGCTTTTTCTTTCAGGCTTGAACCAGCAATCTTTGCACAGGTACCTTTCGGGACATAAATCCACTCTTCAGAAACCCTGTCTGTACTGGCCTGACCTGAACAACTGTGTTTACTGGTGCCGCAGTCATTCATACCTGCTTTAACAATACCTGCGCATTTCTCAAAACCCGGTTTACCGGCTACGGCATCTGCTGATATAGTGCCCAGGCCCATAGCTACAACAGCGGCCAATGCTGCTTGTGTAACTGATTTATTCTGTTTCATGATAATGTCTCCAGTGGGGTGTTTTGATTCTATTTCATCAATCAACAACGATTTCATCTTGCTGATGAGATAAGAGACCTGCTGATTCAGAATAATATTTCATTAAATAAAAATATTTTTTAGGGAATAAAAGTTCGACTGTATCGGTCTTATCGTGTATGGACAGTAAACAGCAAAGGTTCAATGCACTTGTTAATGCACTCTATGCAGATATATACCGTTATGCATTCTGGCTATGTAAGAATCGTTCTGTGGCCGAAGACCTGGTACAGGAAACCTATCTGCGCGCCTGGCGTTCATTTGAGCGACTGAAAGATGAAAAGGCGGCAAAAGCCTGGCTAATCACAATATTAAGGCATGAGCATGCCCGTATGTATGAACGTTTCCAGCCAGACCTGGTCGATATCACAGATTTCCCACTGGCTGACCAGTCTACAGGCCCTGGTCAATTCATGGAAACCCAACTGCTACAGAATACGATAGCTCAACTGGAAATTGAATTCAGGGAGCCTTTGATGTTACAGATTATAGGAGGCTTTAGTACAGAAGAAATTTCAAGCATCCTGAAACTGAACAAGAACACGGTATTAACACGTTTATATCGGGCACGAAATAAAATAAAAGACAGTTTATCTGATAACAATTTACAAAGAGGTAACAGCCATGGATGATTTGAAATTCAGACGCCGTGCCTTTGCCGAGCCAGACTGCCAGAATAAAGATTTTCTGCACAAGACAAAAGAGTCAAAAGAAAATACAGAACTTGTAAATCATTTACACGAACTTGATCAAAAAATAAAACAGGCCGTCAACATTAATCCCCCGGAAGGATTGGCAGAGAGACTTATACTAAACCAGACCCTGAATCACTACTCACAGAATAAACATCGTACACGTGCTGCACTCTCTATAGCGGCCAGTGTATTACTGGTATTTGGCCTGGTTTTGACCTTGCTACAGACCTGGTCCAGCAATGATCTTGAGCAGCAGGTATTAACCCATGTTTATGATGAGCTTGACCACCTGATAGAAAACCAGAATAAAGACACCCGTCATATTAACCATATGCTGTCTTCATATGGCGCAGAACTTAAGCAGGATATCGGCCAGGTCAATTATCTAGGCAGTTGCAATATCGCTAACAAAGAAGGTGTACACATTGTACTGTCAGGCGTTAAGGGTTCGGTTACCATTATGATGCTGCCACATATTAAAATTGACACGGAACAAAACATATCCGATGAGCGATTCCAGGGGACTATTCTGCCTGCAGGTAAAGGCAGTATGGCTATACTGGGTGAAAAAGGTGAACCATTGGATCAGATAGAGCAAACAATACTCAATAATCTAAGCTGGATAATCTAACGCATTAAACTTGATTACCTTAGGTGTAGAAATCCAGACTTGATCTGTCACTTTTTAAAATGAGCTCGTACAATATCTGACAATATCACATGAAAAGGTCACCTAACACCCTTTAGCAGATGATCAAAAGCAAAAATATTTAGTCCGCAAATGAACGCTAATAAACGCAAATAAAAAAAATCATCTCTGTGTTGTGCGCCATAGGCGCACAAATAAAACATTAGCGTTTATTTGCGTTCATTTGCGTTCATTTGCGGACTATTGCTTTTAAGTTTTTAAAGACCGCTTCTGGCTTACAGGCTTGCCCATGACCAAAACATCGGACAGTTTGATACCCAGTTTCTATTAGACTTTATCTCCGAAGAGATTGGCCCTTATTATTACAATCGTGGCCTGTACGATGCCCAGGCCATTTTAGATAGCAAACTGGAAACTATAGCTGAAGCCATATATGAAATAGAAAAGCCAACTGAATTTATCAGGTAATGGCATTAGCAATCTGATCAAGTCACTCCGTTGATACAGGACCCTCACTAATCACTACCCCCCTCTTTACATACTGGGTATAGAAATGATACTTTTATCGAAATCCGTAAAGTTATCAAATAAATTTAGCCCAGGCATCTAACATGCGATTTATCAGCTTATTACTTTCACTTCTGATTCTCGGATATCTAATAATGACATATCTGAACCCAACACCCACTAAAACCGGTCAGACCACGTCTCGCCCCAAAGAAACAATAGAGCGCGCTGAACAACAGGTTAACAAGGCAATGCAGGATTACCAGAAAAAAATGGATGACTACAACAAATAGTAACGCCTAGAACTGGCAAACCCAGAGTCGATTTTGCGCCTGATTTTTAGATTTTATATTGACATTAACATAGGGTATAAACAAAAGGCTAATCGGAAGATATAAGCACACAAGATGCTAATGCATATCTACCAGTCAACAGCATTAGCTCAGCCTGAATCATGATTCTTAACAACTAACGACGTCGACCCTTGTTCTTCTTTTTCGGGTCCTCAAATTTCACCACCAGCTGCCTTTCACCCATACTTCTACCATGAAGGCCGGCAATGGCAGCACGGGCTTCGTGCCCCTCCATCTCGACAAAGCCAAAGCCTTTACACTTGCCTGAAAAAACATCGCTTATGAGCTCGATCGAGCGTACCGTACCGAATTCTGAAAATAAATCTGTAATACTAGCCTGACTCGCATCGAGAGGAAGACCACCGACGAATATCTTTTTCATATCATTCTCACCAGTTACACAAAAGGATATATAAAATACTAAATTCTTAACCATTCAGGCGTTTTTAATTTTTATCAGCAATGACAGCCCAAGCCGAATATCAGCTGCCTGAAGCCTGTTAGGGCTCTTCTCAATATTTAAGCTCACTAACCGCTCACCAGACTGTGGTCTAATACCGGCACCCTGGCTAATAGTAATGTGAACGGACACATCCGCGCTACATTTTTTTAGGCGAAAAAAGCCAAATCCTGATATCAGCCCGTGCCAAGTGGTGCCTGCCTGGAATCGTGCCTCCTATATAGCCAACCCAGAGGGCATAAATCCCTGCTGGCGTCCCCCTGGCCGAACTGACATCACATCAGATGCTCTATAGATAATATACTTTCCGAATCAATTATTAATCACTTTTTTCTTGCTGACTTTCAGCGTTCCGGTTTCAGCTTTCTTGCGTCTTTTGCCTTTGTCCTTGTTTTTACTTTTGCTTTTGCTTTTAGTTTTGCTTTTAGTTTTAGCTTTTGTTTTCGGTCGATCTTCTGATTTCCTCGGCTTGCCTTCTTGTGCTAAACGGGAAATATTTAATTGCTGGCCAGATACCCAGGCTTTTTTCAAAGAACTCAAACTATCGTTGGATAAATTATCAGGTAAATCAACCAGACTGTAATCATCATAAATATTGATTCGCCCAATGAATTTACTGTCGATACCGGCTTCATTTGCAATAGCACCGACGATATTACCCGGCATAACCTTATGATTACGTCCTACCTCAATGCGAAAACGCGCCTTACCTTCATCGGGATAGGATTCTTTTTTTGAGGAACGTTCACGTTCTTTACCTACTGTCCTTTCACGCCGGGGTGCGGATTCTCTGTCCCAGCTGTCTTTTGATTTTCTTTCCGGTTTATTATTTAACAGGAAGGGTGAATCACCTTGTAAAAGCTGAGCAAGTGCGGCGGCAATTTCCAGTGCTGGTACATTATGTTCCTGCTGGTATTGTTCTATCATCTGATAGAAATGACCCAGTTCTTCAGTCGCCAGCGTATCGCTTATGCGTTGCTTGAATTGAGCTATGCGTTTGTCATTGATCAATTCCGTTGATGGTAATTCCATCATTTCGATCTGCTGCCTGGTGGCTTTTTCAATGGCGTGAAGCAGACGTTTTTCTCGCGGCGCCACAAACAGGATGGCATCACCCTGACGACCGGCACGACCCGTGCGTCCGATACGATGTACATAGGATTCTGTATCGTGGGGTATATCATAATTCACGACATGGCTGATACGCTGTACGTCAAGGCCACGCGCGGCAACATCGGTGGCCACCAGAATATCCAGTTTGCCACTTTTTAACTGCTCAATAGTCCGCTCACGCTGGTTTTGTTGTATGTCGCCATTGAGTGGTGCCGAGGCAAAACCACGCGCTTCCAGTTTGTCAGCTAAATCCACCGTGGCGATTTTAGTGCGCACGAAAATAATCATGGCATCAAAACTCTCTGCTTCGAGGATTCGGGTTAAAGCATCCAGCTTATGTACGCCGCTAACCGGCCAGAAACGCTGACGAATGGTAGGGGCGGTAGTGGTCTTGACCTTGATGGTAACCTGTTCCGGCTCATTCAGATGCTGGGTGGCGATACGACGAATCTGCTGTGGCATAGTGGCCGAGAACAGGGCAATTTGTCGGTTTGATGGGGTTTGTTCCAGTATCCATTCCACATCATCGATAAAGCCCATGCGCAACATCTCATCAGCCTCATCCAGCACCAACGCGGTAAGTTGATCCAGTTTCAGGGTGCCACGACGCATATGATCCATGATACGTCCAGGGGTACCGACCACCACATGCACACCACGTTGCAGCGCACGGATCTGACCACGGTAGTCCTGGCCACCGTAAACCGGTAATACATGAAAGCCCTTCATATGACTGGCGTATTTCTGGAAAGCTTCAGCCACCTGAATGGCCAGCTCACGAGTCGGAGCCAGTACCAGAACCTGTGGGTCTTTTTGCTTCAAATCGAGGTTGGATAATAGAGGCAGGGCAAATGCCGCGGTTTTACCGGTGCCGGTTTGTGCCTGCCCCACGACATCTTTGCCATCCAGTAACAAAGGAATCGTTTGCGCCTGGATGGGCGAAGGTGTTTCATAACCCACTTCATCTAATACTTTAAGAATAGAATCGTTCAGCGCCAGTTGATTAAACGCGGTTACCGTATTGGTTGTCATGTATGTGTATTACCTGAAAAAAGATGAAATGCATGAATCGCCAGGGATTAGCCAGAGCAGAAAACTGGGACCACATCACAGTTTACGCTAATATGGGTGATAATTGTGCACCGCCTCAGATTTTATTTCCTTTGCAGCTCATAATTTTATATCTAGATATCCTGCGACCATTCCTGAACGGCAACGTCTTCACTACTGAAACATCCCGTTTTCAGAGAGAAAACCGTCATGAAACGCTTTCATATCCAATTCGCAGTAGAGAATCTAGCGGAAAGTATTGATTTTTATAATAAATTACCAGGCGAAGCCGCCACCATCGTACAACCTGGTTACGCAAAATGGATGCCGGATGATCCAGGACTCAAATCGCAATATCCACCAGAAGCCATGCCAGTGGCATCAATCACCCGGGTTTCCAGGTGGGTACTCAGCAACAGCTAGAAATCCTTAAACAGCTGGCTGCACAGGCTTCAGGTGGTAAATGGCTGGATCAGGGTAAAACCAGCTGTTGTTATACCAATAGTGATAAACACTGGACCATTGACCCCCAGGGCCTGGCATGGGAGCATTTTCGTACCCTGTCACAGTTAGAAGAGTTTGGTGTTGATGACACAACTCAAGCAGGTGCCTGTTGTATTCCTCGGCTGTTACAGACAAGCTGATCACCGATGACACTTCCGATGAACTTTCGCAACAGGAATTATCAGCCTGCCTGCTTCCACTGGCACAACAACTGCCTGATATTTACAGAGATACTCTCATCGCCACCGACTTTGAAGTACAGACAATGAACGCGGTAGCAGAACGAACGTCACTTTCCGTATCGGCAATTAAAAGCTGTGCCAGCCGGCCAGACAAATGCTAAAACAGAAATTACTCGACTGTTGTCATGTCGAATTATCCGCCAGCAAGGCTGGTGATAGATTAGCAGAGGCATCCCTCGACAATAACCCTGCATTGTATTGACTGTGATTGAGCAACATTTCAAAATAAAAAACAGATATCCGTTAACTATATACAACTGGATTTAATACAGCAGATTGAAAAACTGTTTTTTTGTAAAACAGCAGTTACACATGCCTGCTATTAGCCAGAAGCTACTATTCAAGTGATTTAAAAAACCAATCATAGTGTCACAAATTATTTGTTATTAAATATCCAGTCGGGTGTCATGAGACATTATGCCCAGGCTCAAATTATCAGAATAATTTTAAAACCATTTACTAAACATTACACAACAGCGCTTCTAAGCCATCTGTTTAATAACATTTAAACGAAATCGTACCTTGCTTACACTAATATAAATTTAGGATTTTTTCCTGCTAAATAAGCTTGACTTAACGCTCATATCTATTAGCTATACTGTATTTCATGCAGGTATTACTCTAATGCTTATCACTACTCAATTTTTAACGACTTACATAATCAACTGTTAATTTTCCAGCCAATTATAAATCGAGCCAGATATACATTTTCTGTGACCAAAATACCATCTATTAAAACCATTAAATATCGATTCACCTTTGTGATGAACTTAAAAGTTAATAGGATTTTTGTCTTCTATTGTTAAAACATTATCAGGTCTCCCCTGCATTTAAAATTCATAGGTAATCATGATGTCAAAATTCATCAACAGTATATGGTTCACGCTTTTGTTTTTTTACACATTTACAGCCAGTGCGAACTCGTTCACATTGTTACCTGTATCAGAGCCACCTCCGGTTCCGACTAGTTTTGGCACCGTTGAAGGTACAGCGGGACTTAACTCCGAAATTCTCCAGGGTGGCAACATTACAGTAGCCGCGGGCATTTTTTCTGAATCAACAGATTTAGATAGCAACGGGACTTTTTCCCTTCCTGTCAGCACTGATTACCCATTTTCAATTAATGCAAGTCTGTTTTTTAGTGAGCTTCCTCAAGTAAACATAAATTTGGACAATAATCCTGCGCTATCACAGGATGAAGTACGGTCTTTTAACCTGACACATCCATCGGGACGCTTACTGGCAAGAGTCATTTTACTAAGTGGCACACTACAGAACATCAACCTATCGGCCCGATCTTCAACCACTAACAACAATGGCTTATCCGAATCCTTTACAGCTAATGGAAATGCAAGCCGCATCAACGATATAGACCCAGAAATACTGTTCGCCATGCCATCGGTGATCAATACCACACTAACGGGAAACATTGAGGCCACCAATCTTTTTGGCTGTACTGTTATCAAGGATTTACCAGAGCAAAGTATTACAATTAATGAGAGCTCATCACCCACTACCACAGCCCCAGATATTATTGAATGGACGATTGATTTAAGCAGCGACACCACCACTTGCAACACGGGGGTCATTAGTGGTGAAGTCCGTCTTGATGGACTCGACCCATCTGTAAATTTATCTCAACACATGATGACATTCTCTGGCCCTCAAAATACAAGTCTCAGTCTTATAAATTATGGCACTTATCTTACCGCTCCTGTTTTAGAAGGCATTTATAAAAGTTTTGAAACCAGCATATTCCAAAGCCCATACAGTAACCTCACCTTCCCCAACGGCGAAGTAGAAGTACTGGGCGACACCAACTTTAACCGCATCCACTCTGTGGGAACATCCCATGGTAAGCTAAACTTATCGGGTGAGTGGAATTACACAAATATTAGCTATGCCAGCGTCACTGCCCTTGGCTCGGCTCCCGGTGAAACGACCGTTTCAATGTCTGCTAACGACGTTATTGATCTGGACACAGGTAATTTCGATTTTGTACTGGGTACCGGTGACTGGAATGCAAATCGATACGCTTTAAGTTTCAAGCCTGTTACTTTATCAACGGGTCGCAACTATGGACAAACTTTAAATATCAATATCCAGGCAGATAGCCTTGCAACTAAACATACCATTACTGAAAGCCAATGGTTGGACCTGACACCACTGTCACTGCAAACGGCATCGCTACAAATTGAACTTCTGGTCGAGCAACCTGCCGGTGGAACCGTCACCATTGATCGTTTGACTATAAGGGGCACCAGTCCACTGTTAGACTCTTCTGATGCTACCTTAGGTACAAGCTCCATCAGTTCTAATAGCAGTGGCACTCAGGAAACCGGCTTTCTGGTAACACTCCTCGGCCTGCCTGGAATTTATAATATGACCGCCAGTGGTACTGGCTCTGATGGACGCCAATACTCGGTATCCTTTCCTGTAACACTGGGTGGTACTGGTCCTACTGATCCTACTGATCCGACCGATCCTACTGATCCTACTGATCCTACTGATCCTACTGATCCTACTGATCCTACTGATCCTACTGATCCTACTGATCCTACTGATCCGACTGAT
>JBLYYN010000138.1:0-9608 GCA_048550535.1 Gammaproteobacteria bacterium | reverse complement strand
CATTATACTCTGGTCGGTGCTGATACTCGGTGTGTTGCTGGCTGGCCTGATGGCCTATCAGCTCAAGAATGAACTGACTCAGAAAACAGACCCGGAAGAAGGTCCTTGAAGACTAGCCGGGAATGCCAGCATAAAGTGAGTGAGCAGGCATTTAGCTGTCCGAATTGCGGGGCTCCCCAACCAGCGAAAGCGCAATGGGATGGCTGGGGCTTCGAGTACAAATCACGAGCCAGTTTTATGGGCTGGTCGCTGTTACATGTGTCGTTCAAGTACCGCGCCAATAGAATGCCGGTTCCAGCTAAAGGAATTATCGCCATTGGCCAGTTTGGCATAGGGGTGGTGACTATTTCGCAGTTTGGCATCGGCCTGTTCAGTCTGGCTCAGTTCACCATTGCCGGTTATGCTGTTGCACAATTCGCGGTGGCCGGTTCCCTGATAGCCCAGTTTGGCCTGTATCTCGATCAGGGGCGTGGTCAGTTTGTGATTAACTTGTCCGAGTGGCTGCTGTAGTCTGGTGGTAAAGCCAATCAAATGCCAGTTTGTAATTGTCAAATACAATGAATATAAGCTTGACTAGAATGATCGTTCGTTCTAGTTTATAAGCATGAGTCAGGCAAATCCCAAAATAAAATCCCCTAATACCCGAGACCAGGTCATGGCCAGTGCTCTGCGTCTGTTTACCGGGAATGGCTATTTCAATACCTCGATTCCGGACATCGTCCGTGATTCCGGGGTCAGCACAGGTTCCATTTATCACCATTTCGGCGATAAGGAAGGTGTTGCAAAAGCCCTGTTCGATACTCTGGTGGGCTGGATGGAAGAAGCCCTGCAGCAAATCGAAAACAAAAACAGCTCAGCAAGGGACCGTTGTCGGGACATTATCCAGCTGTTGTTCCAGATTGCGGAAGAAGAGCCGGATATGATGAAATTTATGTTACACGCCAGGCACAAGGAGTTTCTGCCCCAGGAAGGGCCGATCTGTTCCTCACGTCCCTTCCTGCATATGCGGGAGATGGTGGCCGAAGGCATAACCAGGGGAGAGATACAGCCGATGGATGATACGGTAGCGGCTGCGGCTGTATTCGGTGGTGCGCTGCGTATGATTCAGCTCAGGCTGGATGGCATACTGGAAAAGCCATTGACGGAGTATCAGGATGACATATGGACAACTGCATGGCGGTCAGTGGCTGTTTGAGCAATGACCGTTTTTTTTGGTATTTAAATTAGAATGAATATTCGTTCTATTTGGAGGTGATGTATGAAATCTATGGCCATTATTATCAGAGACGACGCCTACGACAAAATTTTAACGCCCTTTGCGTTTGCTTATTTACAGGCTTCTGAAGGCTGTCAGGTGGATATTTTGTTTGTGAACTGGGCGGTACGTGCCCTGACTGAGGATGGCGCTAAAGCGATTCGAGTCCAGGGTGACCATGCCCCGCAGGACCAGTGGATGCGTGAACGAGTGGCGAAAGCCGGTTTGCCCAGCGACATTAATGAACTGATCAAGGCCATGAAAAGTACCGAGATGGTGAATTTCTATGCCTGTAGCCTGGCCTCAGCGATTTTTGAAGTGAATGAGGACAATCTGATCCCTGAAGCCACCGGCATTATCGGCGCTTCATGGTTTTTGAACGAAAAGGCCCATAAAGCCGAACATTGCCAGTATTTTTAAGGAGGCGATATGAGTGATGCAAAACTGAATAAGGTGCTCGATACATCGGGCCTGTGCTGTCCTATGCCCATCGTTCAAACCAATAAAGCCATTCGATCTATAGAAAGCGGAGAATTGCTTGAAATAGTCGCCACCGATCCGGGTACCGAGAATGATATTCCTTCCTGGTGTGAACGAACCGGTCATCAACTGCTTGAATCTAGAATTGAAAATGGTTATTACACCTACCTGATAAAAAAGCAGGGTTGACCAGGGAGAAATAACATATGAAGACAATATGGCACACGGGCTGGGGCCCTGATGAATATGGCTGGCTAGTTACCAATCTGTTACTGATGGCGCATATTGCTGGGTATAAATATGTGATTTTTATTGCGGCTTTTATCCTGTTATGGCAAAGCCTTTATTTTTACATTAAAGGCTTACGCTGGACTGATCTAAGACTTCAGGTGCGTCTGGCATACTGCCTGTTACTGATGATTGATATTGTGTTGCCCTGGCATTTAATTCACGGGGCACAGATTATGGGTACTACGGCCTTGTTATTGTTTGATTATTGCTTCCTTGCTCGCACCCTGCTGCTCATGCCCTGGAATCGTAACCAGGGATTGAGCTGGGCCATGCTGTGTAAAGCCTATTTTTCACCGCCTGTAGTCGGTGAAGTCAGCTTGTGATTGCATAAATCAGTGGTGGGTGATGGCTTTATTTCATTAATTGGCTGGCAAACCCAGGGTTATAAACTGGTGCCGAT
Source organism: Gammaproteobacteria bacterium (assembly GCA_048550535.1). Classification (GTDB taxonomy): domain Bacteria; phylum Pseudomonadota; class Gammaproteobacteria; order SZUA-229; family SZUA-229; genus CBDULX01. The sequence goes on along the minus strand of JBLYYN010000138.1, from coordinate 7,182 downwards.
ATTTTAGTCGCCACTTGAGTTATTTAAAATCATTCGGTGTTGATCTGTATACCTGGGGCTATTGTTAATCAACATCAGACCAGATAGCATATTCATTAGTATTGGGGGCGCTAAAATGAAATCGGCGACCACCTGGAAATCTGAATATGGGTTTTATAATTGTGCCACCAGCATGGGTAATTTTTTCCAGTGTTTGCTCCAGATTTTTACTGTAGAAAACAATCAGGGCGCTACCATTGTCCGATGAGACAGTTAAATTCGATTTGAAAAAAACCGCCGTCGATACCCTGGTTGGAAAACGCGGTATATTCTGGGCCATAGTCGGTGAATGACCAGCCAAAAACATCAGAAAAAAATGCCTTGGTAGCGCTCAGGTCTTTTGCCGAAAATTCAACATGATTTATTTTTTCGTGTTCATTCATGTTCATATCTCCCAATGCCAATTACATATTGAGGCGGGTTTGTTTAGTCATGCACATATTTCATGGCGCTGGTAATAACCGGTTTTGATTGTTGTATGTTTTTGTTTGAATGTTTGCAGATGTTGGGCGCTGCAGGTGTAAAGAGAGATATAGTGTTTCTGATTGCCTACTGATATCCACCCGGTTTTATATTCATAGCCAGGTATTTTGTATTTCATCGATTCAGTAGCATCGGGGTAGAGAGACTTTATTGTGTTGATTATGGCAAAAAAACTCTTTTTCTGGTTTCCGGTATAGTGGCCATATAGTCTGTGATGTTCATTGTCATTAGCCAGCCAAAGAGTCTTTGTCTGGTGCCGAAGAATCTCAGCTGTAACATGATTGTTAAGCTGGGATGCTCAATTAATTGTATGATAAACAGTCTATAGCGGGTGATTATATTTTCAGTGTCAATCTGCGAGTATTGATTATTAAATGAATAAGCAATAATTAGAAATAAGTAAAATACTAATAATTCTTAGCTGTTAGAATTTCCACTATGGTTAATTGGATGATACGGTCTGTAGTTGCAGGTAACTATTGTTATAGCTTTATTACTTTTTGTGAAATACTCAAGCCCAATGCGGTGTAAATAACGATCATTTCGTATTGCAGTTTTTTTCAGCAGAATTTATTCGATACCGAGCCCGGTTACTTCAAGCTGTCCACCTGCCTGGGCAAGAAACAAGCTGAGTATAGGTCTTTGTTTCGATCAGCAGGGCGATGTACTCTCCAATAGCGCTAGCTCGGTCTAGAGGTTTATGGTCTGTAGCCTGGTCATTCTGAGGTACATACATCAGAATAATTTAGCTGCCGACTTGCCGACAGTATTACTGGATATATATCAGGGAATAGTTATTATCTACAGCTGGCTTATTGCAAAAATACGCTGGGTATAATTCGATCTCATATTAAAAATCACCGAGGTGACAGACCTGATGAATATCACTCCCTTCAGGGATCACTTTTCTGATCAGGCCAAAGCATACTTAGAATTCCGTCCTGCTTATCCCGGCTCACTATATGAATATCTGGCCTCCATGGCACCATCACATCAGCTGGCCTGGGACTGTGCAACGGGAAATGGCCAATGTGCACATGGTTTGAGTTCATATTTTCAGCACATCATCGCCAGTGATGCCAGTGCAAAGCAAATCGAACATGCAAAGCCGTGCAGTAACATTGAATATCGGGTGCTAGCTGCGGAACACACCGACATCATGCCGCAATCCGTAGATTTGATTACCGTTGCCCAGGCACTGCACTGGTTTGATATACCCACTTTTTTCAAAGAAGCACAGCGAGTATTAAAAAACCGTGGAATTATTTCAGTATGTACTTATTCTCTAATTAAAGTTGATGATGAAATTAATCAAATTATCCATTATTTATATCATGACCTGCTAGCCAACTACTGGCCAGCTGAGAGAAAAATCGTTGAAAATGCTTACCGGGACATAGATTTTCCATTCGCACAAATTGAGCACAGGGTGTTTGAAATGGCGGAACACTGGTCTTTAAGCGAATTATTAGGTTATCTGGGAACCTGGTCAGCAGTTCAGGCATATCGATATAGTTTAAAGACTGACCCATTAGTTGATATTCGTGATAACCTGATCATGGCCTGGGGTGATGTCGATCAAAAGAAAACAGTTAACTGGCCGCTGTCACTCATGACTGGCCGTTATGTTATATAAATTACGGCATTCGGTATTTATTGAGTTTTACAAGAGCTTTATGTCAAATAAAGAGCCAATTAAGCAATAGACGGTCTATAAAAAGCATCTAATTGTTTAATACTTGTTCTATATCAACATATATTTTTTTGTAATACCGGTATTCTTAATGCTTTTACCATAACAACAATAATTAAGGATCAATTACTAAGTTATATTGATATAAATGTTGTAACCGCAGTACACCTTAGTCTCTTAGGGGGATTCATATGAGCTCATCTGAAGATATGGCAGCCTACTGGAAAGAAAACCTTAGGCTCCTCGCTATCTGTTTGTCTATCTGGTTTGCAGTTTCTTTTTTATTCGGAATCATACTTGTCGATGTTTTAAATCAGATTCATATCGGTGGTTATCCACTGGGTTTCTGGTTTGCACAACAAGGGTCGATTTATACATTTCTGGTACTGATTTTTTTCTATGCCAGGAAAATGAATATACTCGATCGTAAATATGATGTTCACGAAGACAAAGATTAAGGGGCCAAACGATGGATTTACAAACATTAACATATATAGTCGTGGGTCTTACCTTCGCAATTTATATTGGTATTGCAATATGGGCGCGTGCTGGAACTACAGGTGAGTTTTATGTAGCGGGCAAAGGGATACACCCCGTCGCCAATGGTATGGCTACTGCCGCCGACTGGATGTCTGCAGCGTCATTCATATCCATGGCAGGTTTGATTGCCTTTAAGGGTTACGATGCTTCGGTGTATCTTATGGGATGGACCGGAGGTTATGTATTGCTGGCCCTGTTGCTGGCACCTTACTTACGTAAATATGGCAAGTTTACCGTGCCAGAATTTATTGGAGAGCGTTACTATTCTCGCACTGCTCGAATAGTGGCCGTTATCTGTTTAATCGTGGCATCGATTACTTATGTAATCGGTCAGATGAAAGGTGTAGGTGTGGCCTTTGGTCGCTTCCTTGAAGTGGATTTCAGCACAGGCGTTATGGTGGGCATGGCCATCGTGTTCATCTACGCGGTACTCGGTGGCATGAAAGGCATTACCTATACCCAGATTGCCCAGTACGTGGTGCTCATCTTTGCTTACACCGTACCGGCTGTGTTTATTTCCCTGCAATTAACCGGTAATCCACTACCACAACTGGGTCTCGGTAGCAGCATGGAAGGGGGAGGGCATATGCTGAAAACCCTGGATGCGGTGCTGGTGGATATAGGATTTGCGGAGTACACGGTTCAGAAGGGGTCGACGCTCAATATGCTATTGCTCACCCTGTCGTTAATGATCGGTACAGCAGGTTTACCTCACGTGATTATTCGTTTCTTCACCGTACCCAAAGTGAAAGATGCCAGAAGTTCAGCAGGTTGGGCACTGGTATTTATCGCTATTCTGTACACTACAGCCCCTGCAGTGGGTGCTATGTCCATCTACAACTTAATCAAGACCGTACAAACCGAAGAAGTGGGTTCACCGACGGGCAATCTGGTGTATGAAGAACGTCCCACCTGGTTTAAAAACTGGGAGAAAACCGGTCTGTTGAAATATGAAGACAAGAACGGAGATGGTCGAATTCAGTATTACAACGACAAGAACCCAGAGTTTGCTGCCAAAGCGAAAAATGATTTCGGCTGGAATGGTAATGAAATGGTCAAAGTCGACCGCGACATAATGGTACTGGCCAATCCTGAAATTGCCAAGTTACCAAACTGGGTCATCGCCCTGGTAGCGGCGGGTGGTATTGCTGCAGCATTATCCACAGCAGCAGGTCTGTTGCTGGCAATCTCTTCTGCCATTTCTCATGATTTGCTGAAAGGCGTATTCATGCCGGATATCTCGGAGAAAAATGAGCTTATGGCTGGTCGTATTGCCATGGCTGGTGCCATTGTAGTCGCCGGTTATCTCGGGATGAATCCGCCAGGCTTTGCGGCCCAGGTGGTGGCACTGGCCTTCGGGCTCGCCGCCTCGTCCATCTTCCCGGCGCTGATGATGGGTATTTTCAATAAGCGCATTAACAATATTGGTGCCGTATGGGGTATGTTGACTGGCCTGAGTGTCACGCTGGTTTACATCTTCATGTTCAAAGGCTGGTTGTTTATTCCTGGTACCGCCAACTTTGCTAATACACCGGATAACTGGTTGTTTGGTATTTCACCGGAAGCCTTTGGTGCGGTAGGTGCAATGATTAACTTTATCGTTGCCCATGTCGTTTCCAAAGTTACCCATGAACCACCACGTGAAATCCAGGATATGGTTGAACATATCCGTATTCCAAAAGGTGCGGATGCCGCAACTGAACATTAAACACATAGTTTAAGTTCTGAAAGAGCCCTGTTTTTACAGGGCTCTTTTGTTTTTAATTAAGACGAAATACAACAGAGTGTTAAATGTTAAGGTATATTTGTAAATATTCACCATTAAGTTGAGATACGATGGAAATCGAACTGATTGAAATCCGGGAGTTTCTGGCCTCCCATCACCCATTTGATTTACTGCCGGATAGTGAACTGGATTCCTTGCCACGCTCACTGGAATTAAGCTACGTGCGTAGAAAAAAGCAGGTCTATGCGCCCGGTAGTGAAAATACCTATCTCTTCATCATTCGCACCGGTGCGGTTGATGTGAAAGATGAAGACGGAGTGTTTCTATCGCGAAGGGGTGAAGGTGAAACCTTTGGGGCACGGTCCTTATTACGTGGTAAAACACTGTATGATGTCACAGCTATCGAAGATACGCTGTTATATAAACTCCCTAAATATAAATTCAAGCAGCTGTGTGAACAGCATGATCGATTTGCTTATTACTACCATGCTGATAGCGCGCTACGTCTGCGTAATGCGGTAACACCACAGATATCCACCGATCAGCACAACAATATCAATTTAATGACCCTGCAGATCAAAGACATCATGTCTTCTAATATTGTCAAGCTCGCTCCGGATACATCGGTCAGCGAAGCCGCTAAATACATGACTGAGCACAAAGTGTCATCGTTACTGATCTGTGATGAATTTTCACTTGCCGGAATCGTTACCGAGCGTGATTTGTGTGGTCGGTGCCTGGCAAAAGAGATGGATGTCAGTACGCCCATCAAACAGATAATGACAGAGAAACCTTATACTATTTCACAGGATGATTATGCCTTTTCTGCCTTGATGCTGATGTCACGACGTAATATTCGTCACCTGCCGGTAAAGAATAATGGTCAGGTAGTCGGGGTTATCAGCGCAACAGACCTGATACAGCGACAGTCCGCATCACCGGTATACCTGGTGGCCGATGTATATCGGCAAACCAGTGTGGAGCAACTGGCTGAGGTAAGTAGTTTTATTCCCCAGGTCCTGGTCAATCTGGTTGATGCTGATGCAACCGCCCATAGCATTACTCATATGATTTCATCAATTGGCGATGCAATCACCGTGCAACTATTACAGTTGGCTCAGGAACAACTCGGCCCACCACCGGTTGAATATTGCTGGTTGAGTTTTGGCTCATTGGCAAGAATGGAGCAATCGGCGCAATCAGATCAGGACAATGGCCTGTTGTTATCCGATGATTATGATAGTGACCTGCATGGTGAGTATTTCGAAAAACTGGCACAGTTTGTATGTGATGGTATGGATGCCTGCGGTTACGAATATTGTCCTGGCGACATCATGGCCAGTAATCAAAAGTGGCGACAACCCTTAAAAGAATGGAAAAAATATTTTTTTAACTGGATTAATAAGCCCGAACCCAAAGCGTTGATGCACGCCAGTATATTTTTTGATATGCGAGCTATGCATGGTAATAAAGAGCTGTTTAACTCCCTGCATCAGTATGTGTTACAGCAGTCAAAAGGTAATAGTATTTTTCTGGCACATTTAACCGCGAATGCATTGCATCTGGAACCGCCACTGGGTTTCTTCCGGCGCTTTGTAATGGTGCATGATGGAGAACACAATAATACGCTGGATTTAAAACATAATGGGGTTGTGCCCATTATTGATCTTGCGCGTATTTATGCTTTAGCTGGAAGTATCGAGGCCGTCAATACAAAATCCCGGTTAGAAGCTGCTACCGGCGGTGGCGTGGTAAGCCCGCAGGGGGCTATGGATTTACGAGATGCTCTGGAAATGATCAGCATGATTCGCTTGCGTCATCAGGCACGGCTGATTATGGCGGGTCAGCAGGCGAATAATTTCATAGCACCCAATGAGTTTTCAAATTTTGAACGAAATCATCTGAAAGATGCATTTGAAATCGTGCGTACTATGCAATCGGCATTAGGCCAGAGATTCCAGGCCGGACGATTTTGACATGTTTAATCGTTTTCTGTCTGCTGAACATCAGCGTAAAAAATTATTGAAACACGCGCCCGATGGCGCATTGAAAAATTACCTGTCAAAACCTTTTGCTGCGGCTAATAAAAGACTTGATGAGGTTGAATTTCTGGCTATTGACCTGGAAGCCACAGGGCTAGATGTTGGCAGAGATGAAATACTCAGTGTCGGTTTCACTGTGATTCGGAACATGAATATTCTGTTATCAGAAAGTCGTTACTTCCTGGTGCGACCTGAGCAGAATATTCCAGAAGAAACCGCTATTGTACATGGCATTATGGATGATGCCTCGTCTAATGGTATCGAGCTGAAGCAGGCCCTGGAAATTATTTTAAGTGCCCTCAGTGGAAAAGTGCTGTTGGCGCATCACACCAGTATTGAATGTAAATTTCTCAATAAGGCCTGTCGCAGAGTTTACGGCTACAATGTAGTCTTTCCTATCGTGGATACCTACGCTATAGAATATAGCAGCTTGAAGCATCGTGGTATTACTCCCGAAAACAAGGGCTTGAGATTGTATAATTTGCGTGAAGATTATGGCCTGCCGCGTTACCCGGCTCATAATGCATTAAGTGATGCGGTGGCTGCCGCCGAATTGTTCCTGGCTCAGATATCCTATCGACAGGGCAGTTCGATGATGAAGCTGAAAGAAGTGTTGGCGAGGTGTTAGGATCAAGTCGTAAGTCTGAAGTCTGAAGTCT
>JBLYYN010000137.1:0-16822 GCA_048550535.1 Gammaproteobacteria bacterium | reverse complement strand
TGTTGACCCTGCTGGTGATTCCGGTGATGTATTACTCTTTTCTTAGTAAAAACATAAAGTCGGCACAATCCAGCTCACAATAGGAAAATGTAATTTATCCTGAAATAGAGTTTCCAAATTAGTCATTAACTTGTACTATTAGCGTTTTCTAGGGTAAGCATAAGTAAATGTTATGGCGGATCGAAGACTTAAAGTATTTCATACTGTGGCACGGTTATTGAATTTTACCAAAGCAGCCGATGCTCTGCATATGACCCAACCGGCCGTGACCTTCCAGATTCGTCAGCTGGAAGAGTACTTTAATACCCGTTTGTTCGATCGAACCCACAACAGGGTCAGTCTTACCGATGCTGGCCATAGAGTGTTCGGCTACGCAGATCGCATTTTTGAACTCTATGATGAAATGGAAAATGCGATTCGTGAAATGACGGGTGATGTCAGTGGTGTGGTCACCCTGGGTGCCAGTACCACCATTGCAGAATACATGCTGCCCTTTCTGCTGGGTGATTTCAAGGCACAAAACCCCGATGTTAATATTCGCCTCAAGGTATCCAATACTGATGGTATCGTGAGTATGGTGGAAAATAACATCATCGACCTGGGTATAGTTGAAGCTTCGGTTAACAACAAGAATTTGCAAGTGGATGAATGCCGTCAGGACATGCTGGTGGCCATTATGCCGCCCAGTCATCCACTGGCTGGCCATGAAACGGTCACACCGCAGGAATTATTACCCTATCCTTTTATCTGTCGTGAGGAAGGCTCGGGCACACGTGAAGTCATCAATGAATATCTGGATGAGCATCTGGGCAAGGACCAGGTTGAGATCTGTCTTGAACTGGGTAGTCCAGAAGCTATTAAAGGTGCGGTCGAGGCGGGTATGGGTCTTTCCATTATGTCTCTCTCCACAGTAGCCAAAGAATTAAAGCTGGAGTCACTGGTTGCCATACCCATGTTGCCCTCGTTGCAACGTCCCTTTTCCTTTGTGCATCAGCGCCATAAGTTCAAAGCCAGGGCGATGGAAGAGTTGCTGGCTTTTGCTAAGAACTACTGTGTGAGTCATCGAGAAGATTAATCACAGTTCCCTTAAGTTGGCATAATCATGAATTCAGCAGAAAAACAGCTGACCGATATTTTCAGACAATTACCCGAACAGGAACAGAAAACTCTGCTGGAATTTGCCGAGTTTATCAAATCCAGAGCGCCCAGCCTGGTTACGCCGGTGACTGAGCCACTGGATATTCCGCGGCCTGAAAAGGAAAGTGTCGTCGCTGCCATCAAGCGACTGAATAAAACTTATCCCATGATCAAGGGTTCAGCAGTGCTGCATGAAACATCGGATTTTATGATGCAGCACATCATGACCGGTCGTTCTGCCGAAGATGTCATCGACGATCTTGAGGCTCTGTTTGAACAAAGGTTTCGCGCCTTTGTTGAGGACAAGCAATGATTCCCGTTCTTCGTAGCTGGTACGAACGACACTTTTCAGATCCCCAGGCGGTAATACTGGCCATACTGCTACTGGTAGGTTTCACCATTATCATGCTGATGGGTGATGTATTGACTCCGGTGATTGCAGCGGTGGTCATCGCCTACGTACTGGAAGGTATGGTAAAAAAACTACAGCGCCTGAAAGTACCTCATGTGCTGGCAGTGGTTACTGTGGTTATCCTGTTTATAATCCTGTTACTCATAATACTTCTGGGATTGGCGCCTCTGTTGTCGAAACAGCTTAGCCAGTTTTTTCGTGAGCTACCTAATATGCTGAATCGCGGTCAGGAAATTCTCATGACCTTGCCTCAGCAATATCCCTTTATTTCGGTAACTCAAATCGAAGATATTGTCACCAGTATCCATGTTGAGTTGGCTGCTTTTGGCCAGAAAGTGGTTTCAATTTCGGTGTCATCAGCATTCGACCTGTTTACTATTCTCGTGTATATGATTGTGGTTCCCTTGCTGGTGTTTTTTTTCCTAAAAGATAAGGTACTGGTTATACGCTGGTTGATGCGGTTCTTGCCCAGTAAGGAAGGTCTGGCATCGCGGGTATGGCATGAAGTGGACTTAAAAATGGGAAACTACATTCGAGGGAAATTACTGGAAATTGTTATTGTTTCTGTCGCAACATTCATACCCTTGAAATTTATGGGGCTGGAGTATGCTGCGCTGCTCAGTTTATTAGTCGGCCTGTCGGTGATTATTCCTTATGTTGGGGCCATTGCGGTCACCATACCGGTGGTCTTGATTGCTTATTTTCAGTGGGGTTTCGGTTCTGAATTTATTTACCTGGTAGTGTCCTATGGCATTGTGCAGTTTCTGGATGGTAATTTACTGGTGCCATTGCTGTTTTCGGAAGTGGTTAACATGCACCCTGCTGCCATCATAATCTCGGTACTGGTTTTCGGTGGACTGTGGGGGGTGTGGGGCGTTTTCTTCGCAATTCCACTGGCGACACTGATACAGGCGGTAATCAATGCATGGCCAGTCGACAATCAAGCCGTAACCTGATATGGCTAACTCGTCAAAGGATTGTCTTTATGTTAGTCATTTATATGATCCGGGGATGATTCTATGAAACTGTACGTCATCAGCCTGAAAGACTCTCAACATAGAAGGCAGAAGGCAGATACTCAATTAAGCGCGGCGAATGTCGAGTATGAGTTTTTTGATGCTGTTCGTGTGGACAATGGCATAGAAGGCTACTTTGATTCTTATGATGAAGAACAGTATCTGATCAACTGTGGTCGTGTGGCGGCTACTGGTGAAATTGGGTGTTACGCCAGCCATCTGTCATTATGGAAAAAATGCGTAGAATTAAACCAGCCCATTGTGATTATGGAAGATGATTTTTGTATAGAAGACGATTTTTCAGCCGCAATTCTAGAAGTTGAAAAATTGATTGGTGAATATGGATTTATTCGGTTGCAGACTGAGTTCAGAGGAAAAAAAATCAAGTCGAAAGATGTGTCGGGTTTTACTCTTTATTATTATACAAAGATGCCCCATAGCTTGATGTGCTATGCGATAAACCCAAATGTTGCGCAGGCATTGATTGATAGTAGCAAGAAACTGACTGCGCCAGTGGATGTTGTAATAAAGAAAATATGGCTACATCAAATTCCTATGTTTGGTCTTGCGCCTTACCCGGTCAGGGATTGCGAAGCTGAGAACATCACGACCATTCAGGGAAGGGTGAGTGCGAAGAAAAGTAACTTTATTAAAATAAAACGTTTTCTAACTAAAGCAGGCTGGGTGTTTAAAAGATTAAAACATAACCATAAACAAATTAAGCAGCTGAAGAAGGCTGGACTTATAAATTAGAAGACACAATTATTTATCCATAAATAATTTATAGAAATCTAGACTTGATCTGTCACTTTGTAAAATGAGTTCGTGCAATGTCTGACAATATTACATGGGCAGGTCACCTAACACCCTGAAACGGCCGTTTTATATATCAAAACCAAAAGTTTTGACGCAAAGTCGCAAAGACGCAAAGAATGTATTATGGCTTCATCTGTAATATCTGTGCCAGTAATAAATGCCTGCAGTTACTGGAGCTCATTGTCTTCTAGCATTATTTTTTTACAAATTCGCCTAAGGCGAATTTGCAGCTTCATACCCTTTGCGTCTCCGCGTCAAAATCTTTTGATTTATAATATTTGCTTCTGGCTAAGCAGAGACCCACAAACTGTCAGGCATTCTAGGAACTTAATGTTGACCGTGTCATAACAAATATAGACTTCTACAAATAAATCCTGCTTTTATTTATGATGTTTTTGATAATGTCTTTTGGTTTTTTGTTTTTGTCTGCGTGAATACCACACCCAGGTACCACTGATGCTTAACCATATTATGATAATAGCGCTGGCATCCATTAAATAAATACCCCAGCTGTCATTGAAGATTCTACCGCTGTGCAAATCAAGAATGACACGCTCCAGGCTTAATCCCCGTCCTCTAAATGCCTGTTTTAATCGCTTCAGCTGTGTTTCGTCGACAGTAGCCTGGGAAGACCATTCGATTTTATCGACGCTAGTTTTATCCCAGTTTACAATCTGCTCATCAGCTATATAAACCTGATCGTTATCAGTGGCTAGAAAGAGTTGCTTGTTCAGGGTGCCAATGGTTTTGATGCTGTCAAATTCATACTGCGTATCCATCTGCTCAATTAGCGTTCCATGGTTATCGATTAATAGAATGCTATTGCTCAATGAGGCTACAAACAGATTATTTATGGCGACAAAGCCGGTGATTGCTTGCGGGCTAGAAGTCAATGGGCTTTGATTAAAAAATATCTGCTGATCCCACTGAGTTAAAGTCTGACCACTTTGCCTAAACTGAATGGGCTCGCCTTTGGGGTTCAAGCCATACCAGTTAAGTAAGGCATTAGATTCAATAGTAGTTTCATCCAGTGTCAATGATTCGGTGTGATTTAATAAAATACCGGTAATTGCCAGGACGATCATTAACGCCATGGCCAGTAAGCCTAGTCGACGATGCCAGAGAAAAAATGGAAAAGCTTTCTTACGAGTTCGTGTCATGGATTACTTTTTTATTTAATAATAAGGCTATGCGTGCCAGTTTGGTGACTGCTCTAACAGAAAGCGTGGCTCCGGATATGCCATCAATAGTTCGATCGAGATTATTTTCGGGATTGAGTTGGCTATTGATAAACTGCTGGGTAAAAAATGGGTATTTCACTTCCCAGCCGCGGGATTCACGGAAAATAAGCACTTTAATGCTTTCAATTTTGTTATCGCTGATAATAATACCGGTAGTTATAGGGTGTTCTTTGCCAATTTCTTCCAGTACCCAGGCACTACGACCATCTTTCGTCCAGTAACGGATCCTGAGTCCACGGTAATTGTGCTGCAGGATTTTTTCTACCTGATTCTTCAGGTCCTTATTCAACCAGATGACCTGGGGCGCGGGTGCCTGTCCGGTAAAGCTTTCAGTAATAAAATCTTTGGGCTCCTGATAGATGCCTCTGGCTTGCGCCTGTATCAAAAATAGGCAGGAGAGGGCTATTAATAATATTAAACGAAACATGGGCGAAAATTCTATCAGTTGTAGTTGAATCTAGAAACACAAAACGGAGCACTGTAAAACAGTGCTCCCCTATGTGTCTGTTTACTGAGCTCTTGTCAGTGATAATCTGTAAGAGTCCAGCAGGTGTTTCGCGTCAGAACTGATAACCGACACCAAGATTGAAACCATCGTCGTCAGTACCGGCATTATCACGTAGCTGATAATCAAATTTGAGTACCACATCTTCATGGGGCCAGTAATTAAAGCCAAAATCTGTCTGAGTGTTTTCTGTGTTACTGCCACTGTTCGGCTGATTGTCCCAGTTGCTCTGGCGGGCAAACACACCAAATTTTGAAGTCAGTTTATAGGATGGTTCAATGTACCAGCCTGTTTGCTCATCTGCGCCCACTGCAGCCGGTCCGGTACCATCCAGATCCCAACTGGCATATAACGCACGTAATGCAGCCTGCCCTGTTTGCCATACCATATGGGCTTCCAGCAGGGTGGCTTCACCGGCGGTTGTATCCGTGCCCTGGGTAATATCACGTTGGTACTGGATGGCGCCACCCAGCTCCAGACCCGCAGCACCTGTCCATTTGATACGTGCCGTGTAGGCTGGGTCTTCGGCACTTGCCTTGCGAACAGCATTGCGGCCATCGCGAACGGCATAATTGTCGCCGGATGAAACTTCAAGCCCGGAATGCATAGCCAGGTCATAGCTGACAGAACCCCACAAATGTCCGGTCAGGCTGGCACCACCTTCACGCCAGGTGGTGGGGATGATGTATTTTTCCACATTATTACGCTCCACCCCATAGAAAGTGGTGGGTTCATGGATTTCGTTGATCAGGCCAACCGGTACCAGTATTACACCGGTGCGGAGGGCGTTATTGTCATTCAGGTCGAATTCCACGAAGGCCTGCTCTATGGATACTTCCCCCCCGTCGGCGTCAACCTTGCCATGTTCCACTTCCAGTTCCGACCAGAAGCGGATTTTGTCATTGAATTCGTGGCCGAGGAACATGACGAATCGGTGCATGTCGATTTGATTGGTACTATCGGTATTGTTGTAGTGCAGTTCACCATAGCCGCCGACTCTGGTCTTGCCGAAGCTGCCGTGCTGACGGAAAGTCTTTTCACGCATACTGTCGTCCAGGGTATCGTCATGTGCGACACCCTGACCTTGATCGCCGGACTCAATCATGTCGGCAGTGGCTTCCAGCCGCTCCATAATGATTTTGTTCTGAGCTTTCAGCTCTTCGATCTGTCGTTGCAAACTGTTTGTATCAGCGGCCATGGTACCTGTGGAGGCTGTCATGGCAAGCATGCCTGCAATGGCTGAGTTCAGTAGTGTATAGCGTAATTTCATAAATCTCCCCACTTGGATGTTACTGTCTTAAGAAGTTCTTGAGTGGGGTGAAGTATACATAAAAATAACACAAGTACAAATACAAATCATTCTCATTAGCGTTCAAGAGGTGTAATTTAGAAAGAGGTTGATGACTTAATCCATTTGCCAGGTACCTGACAGTATTAGCCAACCCACTCATAGAGTTCGATGGTCTGAGGTTCGCAGGCAGCACAACCACCTGAGCAGGCGCTGCCTTCGGGCAGTTTTTGAACCTTACCCTTGTTGATCCACTGCTCAACAACGGGTCGAAGTGCATCCTGATCCATACCAAAGACCAGAGACATATCTCGTAACGAGGCCTGTCCATTGCTCTTCAGATAATCACGAACATCAGTCAGAATCATAAAGGGTTCACCATTGGATTGCGGTTGTTGGGTAGCTGATTACCCAGATAGCGCATAATGCCCAGGGTGATCATTATCAGCAGTGATAAACCAACAACCCAGGCAATGGAGCTGGCCGGATGCTGATTATAGCGAGCCAGCTGATAAAACACCGTGGCGGCAAAATAGGCCAAACCCGTACTCCAGCCCATGGCAAACAGCATCCAGCGACTGCCAGCTTCACGGTAGATGGCGGCAGCGGCAGCGGCGCAGGGGGCGTACAGCAAAATGAACAGCAGGTAGGCGAAGGCACCGGCCTGGCCATCGAAACGCTTCACCATAGCACCGAAGGTGGCGGTATCAACTTCTTGCTCTTGTGCGGCCAGTGACTGGTCGTGGCTCGAGTCCAGAACATTCATACCCAGGGGGTCGCTCAAGTTGGACATCGCATCGGCAAGGTTCACGGGTATGGTGGCCAGGGCTTCAGAGATTTGTTCAAACAAACCAGGACTGGCTTCTGTTCCCTCGGCATCCGAAACCTGGTGATCGATCTGGGAGTAAATAGCATCCAGGGTTCCGACCACCACTTCCTTGGCCAGCAGGCCGGTGAAGATGCCCACGGTGGCAGGCCAGTTGTCCTGTTCTATACCCATAGGTTTGAACACCGGGGTGATGCTGCGACTGATGGCGCTAAGTACAGAATTATTGCTATCTTCATTGCCAAAGCTGCCATCGGTTCCCAGTGAATTCAGGAAGTTGATGGCAATCACCATCATGATGATGATTTTACCGGCATCACTGATAAAGCCTTTGAGGCGTGACCAGGTACGTAGCAAAATACCTTTCATAGTGGGCATGTGATAAGTGGGCAGTTCCATCAGGAAGGGCGAAGCTTCGCCCGGCAATAATGTAGTGCGGATGGCCAGGGCGGTGAGAATGGCGAAAACAACTCCAATGACGTAGAGCATGAACACCATGTTCTGGCCACCCACTGGGAAGAAGGCTGCCGCAAACAGCGCATACACAGACAGTCGAGCACCGCAGGACATAAACGGTGCCATCATCACAGTAATAATGCGTTCACGGTGATTTTCCAGAGTACGTGTGGCCATAATAGCGGGCACGTTACAGCCAAAACCCACAATCAGCGGTACGAATGCTTTGCCTGGTAAGCCTAGAACGCGCATGAAGCGATCAACCACGAAGGCCGCGCGCATCATATAGCCGGAGCCCTCAAGAAACGACAGGAACAGGTAGAGGAAGCCTATGATGGGTATGAAGGTCGCCACTACCTGTATGCCTCCGCCCAGACCATCGGCCACTAATACCCTTAACCAGTTGGGGGCTCCCATGCTGCTTAATAATTCACCCAGCCCATCAACAAATATGGCACCAGCGGTCATATCAAAGAAATCGATAAAGGCGCCGCCCAGGTTGATGGTGAACAGGAACATCATATAGATGACCAGCAGGAAAATGGGGATGCCCAGATAACGGTTTAGAACCACTCGGTCTATATGGTCTGAAATACTGTGTTTGTGGGTATCCGGTCGGGAAACAGAGGCTTCTGTCGCTTCACGGGCAAAGCCGTAACGGCCATCGGCCAGTAAAATGTCGATGTCTTCCTGCAATTCCTGTTCAATAGCCTGTCTTAATTGTGTCGCCTGTGCAAGAACCTCAGGGGTAATGACCTTGAAGTCCTTGATACCCGTATCACCATCCAGCACCTGCGAAGCCATCCAGCGGCAATCAACATGCAGGCAATGTTCGTCCTGAGGAATATTTTCCAGTAGCCGGCTGATGGCGTACTCAATTTGTGGATTATAGGACAGAGTCTGAGTGGGAACCCTGGCTTGCTGTGCCACTTCCAGGATAGTTTGTTCCAGTTCACCTATGCCCTGTTTTTTACATGCGACTATGGGTACTACTGGGCAACCAAATATTGCTGACAGCTTCTCAGTATCGATGATCAGGTCGTGGCTGTGGGCAACATCCATCATGTTCAGCACCAGCACCATAGGCACCTGCATTTCCAGTAACTGGCCACTCAGGTAGAGATTTCGTTCCAGATTAGAGGCATCGACCAGGTTGATGATGACATCTGGTTCCGAGGAAAGGATATAGTCACGGGTAATTTTTTCGTCCAGGGAGCGGGCACTGTTGTCGAGTGAATAAATCCCAGGCAGATCGACGATATCAAAATCGACATTATTGAATTTAAACTGACCAATTTTTCGGTCAACGGTGACCCCTGGCCAGTTGCCTATACGCTGGCGTGAACCGGTGAGCTGATTAAATAGCGTGGACTTGCCGCAGTTAGGGTTGCCGAGAAGACCGACGGTAAAATGTGATTTGGAGGCTTTTCCCTCATCGGAATCGCAGCAGTTGTTGCTCATACTGCGCGGACCAGAATGTGTTGAGACATACCGGCACCGATGGCAATCCGGCTGGCATCGAAACCGACCACCATGGCTCCACCACGGCGTTGAATGACATGCAACCTGGAATTAATGAGAACACCCATGCTGACCAGGCGTTTTTTTAGCAACTTACTGGCTTTCACATCGATCACACGCACAAAATCCCCAGGTTTGGCGCAGGATAAAGAAAAAATGCGACCATGGTCAGTGACTGGGGTCATTATGCAATTCTCCAATTAATGAATGCTAATATGCTAGCTGAACAATCCCTGATCGTCAATGATAATCATTCTCGTTCTTAATTGGAATCAAGAAAACCTTCATTGTCATCTCAATGGGGGTGTTTGATCGGTGATTCAATGATTTGAAGCAGCAGATTGCCAGTATTTTAAACCCTGTAGCAGTTATCTGTAAGTCATTCGCCGTCTTTTAGAGAAAAAGAAAACGCGAATGGGTATTTAAGGAAAGTGCAAAACCTTCGCCACAGAGGCCCTGAGGTCACTGAGTATGTTGTCTGTAACGGCACTTTTAAGTGCCGTTAAACCAGAAGCTCTCTGTGGCCTCCGTGCCTCTGTGGCAAAGTTGTTGTTTTAATCAGGCTTATACTGTTTGCATGCCGCCAGCACTTCCTCTACATGACCTTTTACCTTTACTTTGCGCCGCTCTTGCGGGTGAGGGCGACCCGTAATTATGGGTGCCGCAGGCACACCGACCTAGAAGAATGGCGCCTGTTTAATCGGGCTTGTACTGTTTGCATGCCGCCAGTACTTCCTCGGCATGACCTTTAACCTTCACTTTGCGCCATTCTTCCCTCAACACCCCCTTGCTATCAATTAGAAAGGTGCTGCGCTCAATTCCGAGAAATTTCTTGCCATACATGTTTTTCATCTTAATGACATCGAACAGTTTGCACAGGGCTTCATCCGCATCGGACAATAGCTCAAAGGGGAACTGGTGTTTGGCCTTGAAATTAGTATGTACTTTTACCGAATCACGGGAAACTCCAAGCACAACGGTTTTTGCCCGCTTAAATTTGCTGTAGTGGTCCCTGAAATCCTGGCCTTCCTGAGTGCAGCCGGGAGTATTATCTTTTGGATAGAAATAGATCACCAGGTTCTGGCCCCTGAAGTCGCTCAGGCTGATTTCCTGATCGCCGGTGGCAGCGGCCTTAAAATTAGTGACTTTTTTACCTACAACAATCTCAGACATCAATGGCTCCTGGGTGTATATGGGTGTAGCTATGGTTTAAATTATCGATCTATGGGGGCGAATTGCACATCCAGGTTGAGTTCTTCACAGAGCGCCATGAAATCATCTTTTAATTTGTCGGTTGCCAGATGAGTGGGGATATCAACGGTCATCTCCACCGCGAACATGGGTGTTCCGGTGTGGGCGGCCGGGTAGCTTTCGGTTTCAAGATCATCGATATTAATGGAGTGCTGAGACAGGAATCGGGCCAGTCGATTAACGATACCGGGATGATCCATGCCATTGACCTTTATCTCATATGCGAGGGTGTTTTCGGTATTAACCCGGCCTGCAGTAGGCTTAATTAGAAGATTTAACTGTAATGCCTGTTCCAGTGCTGGCTGTTCTTGCTGAACCTGTTTAATGGTTTGCGTATTTCCAGATACTAGAAGGATGATAGCAAACTCACCGCCCAATACACTCATTCGGCTGTCTTCAATATTCAGGTTTTTGTCCAGCAGTATGCGTGACAGTTCATCGACTATGCCCGGGCGGTCTGCTCCAATGGCGGTAATTACAAGAAATTCATTCATTATTGTCAGTCTTTTTGCTCAGTTGCAGGTCGGTTGATGATCGCCAGTATGGCTTTGCTCTAAAATAGTCTAAAAGCTCAAGATTGTGATTATTCCTATATGCTTTAGTCTTGTAAACCAATTATATGCAAAGTACCATGTCCGGCTCTATTTGGGGGGATTTAGAATGTTTCATGGCAGTATGGTGGCATTGGTTACGCCAATGCATGCTGATGGTTCTGTTGACTATGAAGGCCTGTCCAGGCTGATTGAATTTCATGTGGAAAACGGCACGTCCGCTATTGTTTCCGTAGGAACCACAGGTGAGTCTGCAACGCTGAATGAAGAAGAGCATTGCGAGGTGATCCGGCGTAGCGTAGAGATGGTGAATAACCGAATCCCCGTGATTGCCGGTACCGGTGCCAATTCGACCTCAGAAGCCATTACCTTAACCCGGTGTGCAATGGAAGCCGGTGCCGACGCCTGTTTGCTGGTGACCCCTTATTACAACAAACCCACCCAGGAAGGGCTTTACCTGCACCATAAGAAAATCGCCGATTCCGTGCCCATTCCTCAGATCTTATACAATGTCCCTGGCCGTACCGCCTGCGACATGCTGCCAGAAACGGTGGTCAGATTGTCGTCGGTTTCCAACATCATTGGTATCAAGGAAGCGACCGGGGATTTACAGCGGCTGAAAACTATTAAGCAATTGTGTGGCGACAACTTTGATCTGTACAGTGGCGACGACGCGACTGGTACTGAATTTATGCTGCAGGGTGGTCATGGGGTGATTTCGGTCTCTAATAATGTGGCGCCGAAAGCGATGGCTGAAATGTGTGCCGCAGCACTGGCCGGGGATCGTGAACAAGCCCAGGTTCTAAACCAGCCTTTGCAGGGACTGCACGAAAAACTGTTTGTGGAAGCCAACCCTATCCCGGTTAAATGGGCCCTGTCTGAAATGGGCATGATCGGTCTGGGGATTCGATTACCATTAACGGTTTTGTCTGAAAAATATCATGCGCAAGTTCGACAGGCGATGCATGAAGCAGGTGTCATTTAAATGAGTATGTATGGTATTAAATTGATTTCGGTGTTGGCGCTACTGACGCTGGCTGGGTGTAGTTCCGATGGTGAAAAACGTCCAGAATATCTGGATAGCCAATCGCTAAAGGAATTGCAGGTGCCTCCACGTCTAAGCACACCGGATACTCGGGCAGAACTGAAAATACCGGAACCATCGGAAAAAGCGCTGGAGATGCTGCAAAAACAGGACAACGCCAAGGGAACGGTGGCGCCACTATTTAAAAAAGTTGAGTTTAAATCAGATAATGGTTTGTTCTGGGTGGAGATCCATGAGAGTGCCGATAAATTGTGGCCCAGGTTGATAGATTTCTGGGCCAATGAAGGTATCAAGCTGGCCCGTGCCGAGCCTCTACTGGGTATTATGGACACCGAATGGTTGAATGAATTCAAGACCAGTAATCGTAAGGGTGAAAACAGCAGCTGGTTCACTGGAGTTTTTTCTACGGATCTTAAGGATCGTTTCCGTATGCGGGTAGAACGAACCCAAAGAGATGATCTGAGCCGGATTTTTGTCAGCCATCGCGGTCTGGAAATTGCGATTAATGCCAGTGACGACAGCAGTGTCTGGGTGCATCGCCAACCGGATCCGCTGCTGGAGCAGGAAATATTATTGCGCCTGGTGCTGTTTGCCGGCCTGAGCAGAGCTCAGGCTAAGGATATGTTCGATAGCTATCAGCCTTATCATCCCCGGGTGCGCCAGCTGTCCGATGATAAATCACGCTTTGCCATTATTGGCCAGAAAGATTTTGTCTGGCACCGTCTGATTCAGGCCATAGATCGACTGGGTGTAGAGATTAAACAGCAAGATCAGCGGCGAGGTCAGTTGTATGTACTGGTGGGTGAGTTGAAAAATGCACCGGTGAAAGCCGAAGAGGTTGATGAGCTAGCCGAATCCAGCTGGTTAATGAGTCTGCTCCGATCCAGCGGTGAGACATTAAATGAAAAAGGGCAGGTAGAGGTTAAAATGGATCTTCAGGCTTCCAGTCGGGAAACGGTACTGGAGATGAAACTGGCCAATAATAAATTAATCAGTGGTGGACTTGCGGAAACATTTCGGGATAACCTGCTGCTGTTACTCAAATAATTAAAACAGGCGACAAGCCCCTGGCCGAGTATTGGATGTGCTCGGCCAGAAACCACTTCTTTTTGTCAGTAAAGACACCATCAGCGGGTTGTTGGTTATTTTCATACTATCAATTTAGGTCATAGTGCGATGATGCGTTTAATTTTTTCCTGTTTGTTATTCTCCCATTCAGTTCTGGTATATGGTCAGGTCGATGATTATTTTGCCCAGTATCAGACCCGTCAGGTATCCAGCCATGTCTGGGTAATTCATGGTCCATTAGAGATTCCCACCGTAGAAAATCGCGGATTCATGAACAATCCGGCGTTCATAGTTGCTGAAAAGGGTGTGATTGTAATTGACCCGGGATCTACTGAAGAAGTCGGCGAAATGCTGCTGCAACGCATAGCTCAGCACACTGATTTACCCATTACCCATGTTTTAAATACCCATATACACGGCGACCACTGGCTGGCTAATGATGCCATCAAGCAGGCCTATCCCGAGGCTATTATCATGGCCGATCCCAGAATGATCAAAAAGGCCAAAGCAGGGGCTGGCCAGAGCTGGCTGGAATCCATGGAGCGCATGACCGAAGGCGTAAGCCGGGGGACTCAGATTGCCTACCCGGATAAAGCGGTGGCAGATGGTGCCCAGTTTCAGGTCCATGGCCTGAACTTTAAAATCCACTCGGTGGGTAAAGCGCATAGCGATAGCGATATTATGATTGAGCTATCGGATGATTCGCTTTTGTTCACCGGTGATAATGTGGCATATGAGCGGATTATTCGTATGGATGATGGTAGTTTCAGGGATAATATTGCTGCCTGTGAGCGGGCCATCGCCTTGAAACTTAAGCACTATGTACCCGGTCATGGCCCAACGGGAGATGTATCCCGAGTGGTGGCGATGAAGGAATATCTGCAAATTATCTATCAGTCAGTGGCCGAACTGTATGAGCAAGGCATGTCGGATTTCGAGATGAAACCAATGATTGTAAAGAAACTGTCGGCTTATCAGAGCTGGAGTGGTTTTGATGAGCAGCTGGGCAAGACCATCAGTCTTGCGCTGCTGGAGGTCGAGCAGGCTGAATTCGAATAGTTTTTACTCTAGATGTGAAAAAAACGCCCCCTGTTTAGGGGCGTTTTTTGTCTAAGTGAGTGTTTTGTCTTTTTCGATCATCGCATAGGCTGAGTGGTTATGGATGGATTCAAAATTTTCTGATTCCAGTGTATAGGCGATGATTCGCTCATCTTCATTGAGGCGGGCGGCCACGTCACGCACCATATCTTCAACAAACTTGGGATTATCATAGGCACGTTCGGTCACGTGTTTTTCATCCGGGCGTTTCAGTAAGCCATAGAGTTCGCAGGATGCTTCCTTTTCTACGATATCGATAATGTCTTCAATCCAGACAAAGCCATTAGTCCGAACATTGACCGTAACATGTGAACGCTGGTTATGAGCGCCATAAGCCGAGATTTTTTTCGAGCAGGGGCACAGGCTGGTTACTGGCACGACCACCTTAATAGCCACGCAGTCAGAATCCTTCTGTCGGGATCCGATAAAGGTGACCTGATAGTCCAGTAAGCTTTCAACGCCGGTTTCCGGAGCTTTTTTATTGACGAAATAGGTAAAACTCATTTCTATGTGACCACATTCGGCATCCAGGCGCTCGGTCATTTCAGACAACATCTCATGGAAGCCCTGTACGGTAATTTCACGATCATGGCTGTTAAGAATTTCAACGAAGCGTGACATGTGGGTGCCCTTGAACTGGTGGGGCAAATCCACATACATATTAAAGTTGGCAACCGAGTGCTGAACCTGTCCAGAGCGATCCTTTACCTGTATCGGATGCAGAATGTCTTTAATGCCAACCTTGTTAATGGCAATCTGACGTCGGTCTTGACTGTTTTGAACATCAGGTATGGATTGGGCGTCAGTAGTCATGATTTATTCTCTTCTGTGTAACGCACACTGGCCCGATCGGTTTCCCACAGGGTGAGTGCACTTACATTCAGGGTTTCGTTGTTGATCAGTTTTCCAATTTCGGCATACAACCAGGCGGCGATATTTTCAGCAGTAGGATTGATACTATTGAAAGGCTCTATATCATTCAGATATCGATGATCCAGTTGGTCGCAGACGTCATTAGCGGCTTTTTTCATGGCCTTGAAATCAATCGCAATGCCAATATCATTCAGGGCGCTGGATTCCACTTCAAGCTCGACTTTCCAGTTATGGCCATGCATGCGGCTACAGGCCCCGGGATAATCTCTCAGGGTATGGGCCGAGGCAAATTCAGTCAGAACTTTTAGCGAGTATTTAGCAGCCATGTAAAAATAATAACCTAGTAAAACAGTCGGATTTTACCTGTGTTCTTCTTTATTAGCAATCACTTACGCTGTTCGATGGCATCGATAATGCCCTGGCTATCCAGTCCGCATTCTGCCAGTAGCTGCTGTGGACTGCCATGGGATACAAAATGATCAGGTAAGCCCAGATTGATGATTTTACAGTTGACCTGCTGTGCTATCAGGAATTCATTAATGGCGCTTCCCGCGCCACCCATTAATGCATTTTCCTCAATAGTCACCAGTAGATCGTGGCTGCTGGCCAATTGTTCAAGCAAATCGGTATCCAGTGGTTTGATGAAGCGCATATTAACCACCGTGGCATCCAGCTGTTTACCTGCCTCAAGTGCCGGTGTCAGCATGCTGCCAAAGGCTAGCAGGGCAACCTTCTGGCCCTCATGCCTGATCTCGGCCTTGCCGATTTCCAGTACACTCATCTTGGTTTCCGGCGGAGTGCCTGGGCCCTGTCCACGGGGGTAGCGTACGGCCGCGGGTCCATTATGCTGGTACCCGGTATAGAGCATTTGCCGACATTCGTTTTCGTCGGAGGCGGCCATGATCAAAATGTTGGGAATACAGCGCATGAAACTCAAATCGAAGCTACCGGCATGAGTCGGGCCGTCGGCACCCACCAGCCCGGCACGGTCAATGGCAAATAATACGGGCAGCTGTTGCAAGGCAATATCGTGTATGAACTGGTCGTAGGCACGCTGTAAAAAAGTCGAATAGATGGCTACTACAGGTTTCAAGCCTGCGCAGGCCATACCAGCGGCCAGTGTGACCGCATGTTGTTCGGCAATGCCGACATCATGGTAGCGTTCTGGATACTGCTCAGAGAACTCAACCAGGCCCGAGCCTTCGCGCATAGCCGGTGTAATGCCTACCAGGCGACTGTCCTGTGCCGCCATATCGCAAATCCACTGGGAAAATACCTGGGTATAGGTAGGCTTGGTACTGCTTTTATCCAGTTTGTTACCGGATTTCGGGTCAAAGCTGCCAACACCGTGATACAGGCAGGGATTGTCTTCTGCTGGGGCAAAGCCCTTGCCTTTCTGGGTCACCAGATGCAGCAGCTTGGGTCCGGACTGGTCTTTCAGATTACGCAACATGGTAATCAGAGTCGGGATGTCATGGCCATCTACCGGCCCATAATAGTTAAATCCCAGTTCCTCGAATAAAGTACCGGGTACCACCATACCTTTCATATGTTCTTCGGCGCGTTTGGCCAGCTCCCACATGTTGGGCAAATGTTGCAGAACTTTTTTACTGCTGCTGCGTACTGAGGTGTAGATTTTGCCCGACAGTATCTTGGCCAGATGCTTGGATAAGCCCCCTACATTGGGGGATATCGACATTTCATTGTCATTTAGAATC